>DJDY01000021.1:3985-7734 GCA_002435585.1 Lachnospira sp. UBA5912 | reverse complement strand
GATAGCGAAACCGATACCATAAGAAGCACCTGTAACTAAAGCAACTTTTCCTTCAAGTGAAAAATTAACTGACATTTTAAAATCTCCTTTTCTCTTAATATTATATCAATGAACTCCAGAATATATAAGCATATATATAACAATAAAGCATATTATGTATAACATATATCCTGTGAGAATCATTCTGTAACAAATATTATATGCTGACATTATTCATATATAGTGAAAGTATATCATATATATAAACTTATAATGGTTATATCAATCCTTATATTCTCATATACTACACTTATCATAGACAGCATATAAGTCTTAATATTATGTACATGCAGCGCAAAATCTGAAAATAGATTCACAGTTTTAGCGCTTCTGATTATGCATTAACATATTTGCAAATATAAAATATTATCTAAGATCCTTCATATCTACATCATCCATATCATCGAAATCCTGGTTTTCACCAACCATACCCCAGATGAATGTATAAGCGTGAGTAGCTGAAGCTGAATGAATAGACCAGCTTGGTGATATAACAGCCTCTTCGTTTCTCATAACGATATGTCTTGTTTCTGTTGGCTCACCCATATAGTGGAATACAACAGCATCTTCTGGAACTTCAAAGTAAAGATATACTTCCATTCTTCTGTCATGTGTATGACATGGCATTGTGTTCCATACACTACCTGGTTCAAGACAAGTCATACCCATCTCTAACTGACAGCTTTCAACCTGTCCTGGAAGAATATACTTGTTGATAGTTCTGTGGTTAGCACTCTCAAGACATCCAAGTTCTTTCTTGTTCTCAGGTAAAATATCCTTAGCTGGGTCAATAAATACTGTAGGATATGTCTTATGAGCTGGTGCACTGTTAAGATAAAACTTAGCAGGATTCGTAGGGTCTTCACTCTTAAATGATATATCCTTAGCACCCATACCTATGTACATACCATCCTTGTACTTGAAGTTATATTCCTTGCCATCAACAGTAACAGTTCCGTTACCACCGATATTGATGATACCCATCTCTCTTCTTTCAAGGAAATACTTAGCTCTAAGTTCAGCTCCTGCCTCAAGAACAAGTTCCTTGTTAACTGGTGTGGCAGCTCCAACTATAATTCTGTCAATCTGGCTGTAGATTGTCTTAATCTCATCAGCAACAAATAAATCCTGAATTAAAAAATCATGTCTTAATCTGTCTGTGTCATAATTCTTGACATCAGCAGGATTAGCTCCTGGTCTTACTTCCATTGTTATTCTCCTTCTCTCTTATTATACATTATGAGGATTGAATTGCTTGAATTCTAAGATAAAGCAACTCATAGATATCAGCTTCAATTAACCTTACAATTAACTGTGGCTTTACTTATCCTTTTGCATATAATAATAACATCATTTACATATTTTTACAACTAATAATTCTCTTAATAAGCGGATATGTATCAACAATTTCTTTCTGAACGCCAAATGCTTTGACAATTAACTTCCTTGCATCATCAATTTTCTTTTCATCATTTGCATATATAGTAGCTACTTTTTCTCCTTGTTTCACGTAATCGCCCACTTTTTTAGACAATACTATGCCAACAGCATGGTCAATATCATCTCCTTTGTTTACACGTCCACCACCAAGTATCATTGATGCTTCACCTATAAGCTCCGACTGTATATTGTTTATATATCCCTCACATCCTGCATTTACAGCAACTGTATAGGCAGTTTTTGAAAGATCCTGGCAATCATTATCAAATACACTTATATCGCCTCCCTGTCTTTTTACAAACTCAATAAATCTGGCATATGCGCTTCCATCTTCAATCACCTTTTTTAACATGTCAGCTGCCGTATTCCTGTCATTAGTTATATCAGAAGCAATAAGCATCTGTGCGCCCAATTCGATACAAAGTTCCACAAGATCAGCAGGTCCCCTGCCTTTTAATGTATCAACCGCCTCCTTTACTTCAAGCGCATTGCCAACAGCAAACCCAAGAGGTTCATTCATATCTGATATAACTGCAATTGTATTCCTGCCAACACTTTTTCCTATCATGACCATCTCTTTAGCCAGCAATACCGCATCATCCATATTTTTCATGAATGCACCATTGCCAACCTTAACATCAAGAACTATCGCTTCTGCACCAGATGCAATCTTTTTACTCATTATACTGCTTGCTATAAGCGGTATACTATCAACAACAGCTGTGACATCCCTTAAAGCATATATCTTTTTATCAGCCGGTGCCAGATTACCTGTCTGTCCTGTTAGTGCAAGCCCAATTTCATTTACATTTCTAATAAATTCTTCTTTTGATAAGGCTGTTCTAAAAC
This sequence comes from Lachnospira sp. UBA5912, assembly GCA_002435585.1. Taxonomy (GTDB): domain Bacteria; phylum Bacillota; class Clostridia; order Lachnospirales; family Lachnospiraceae; genus Lachnospira. Next base: position 5,406 of record DJDY01000021.1, on the reverse strand, counting down.
CCGGTATACTTTCAAGTTTATCTATTGTGCCTCCTGTATTTCCCAGTCCTCTTCCACTCATCTTAGCTACCCTGCCGTTACATGCAGCAACCATTGGTGCAAGCACAAGCGTTGTTTTATCCCCGACACCACCGGTACTATGCTTATCAACATTAATCCCATCAACAGCTGACAGATCCAGTCTGTCGCCGCTATCAGCCATAGCCATAGTCAATGTTGAAGTTTCTTCATAACTCATACCCTGAAAATATATAGCCATAAGAAACGCTGACATCTGATAGTCAGGTATAATACCAGCCGTATATCCTTTAACAACGTATTCTATTTCTTCATTAGTAAGTGTTTCTCCGTACTTTTTCCTGCTTATAATATCAAACATTCTCATAATCAGTCACCCCTTTGCCTTACTTTCACGAATATTTTTAATATATATAAGAATATACTAACATTTTTTTTCAATATATGCTATTATTTATTGGCATAAATGATTTATTAAGGAGATATACAATGAGTTTTGAATTCATACGTAAGCTGCCTACACCTACAGAAATCAAAAACGAACTTCCGGTTCCTGAAAAGGTGGCAGCATTAAAAGCACAGAGAGATAAAGAAATAGCTGATGTAATAACTGGCAAATCAGATAAATTCCTCGCTATTATAGGACCTTGTTCTGCTGATAACGAAGATGCCGTTCTTGATTACACATTAAGACTTAAGAAAGTCCAGGAAAAAATTGCTGATAAGGTACTTATAATCCCAAGAGTATATACTAACAAGCCAAGAACTACAGGCACAGGCTATAAAGGTATGCTTCACCAGCCAGACCCTGAAAAGAAACCGGATCTTCTGGCAGGTCTTATAGCCATCCGTAAGATGCATATAAGAGTAATGGAAGAAACAGAGCTTATGCCAGCCGATGAGATGTTATATCCCGAAAACTACTGGTTCCTTTCAGATGTATTATCATATGTAGCTGTCGGAGCCCGTTCAGTTGAGGATCAGCAGCACAGACTTACAGCAAGCGGCATGGATGTTCCTGCTGGTATGAAAAACCCAACAAGTGGTGATTTTTCTGTTATGCTCAATTCTGTAGTTGCAGCACAGGCCAAGCAGTCATTTATATATAGAAACTGGGAGGTCAAGACTCCGGGCAACCCTCTTGCACATACTATATTAAGAGGTGCCGTAAACAAGCATGGTCAGAATATTCCTAACTATCACTATGAAGATCTTATCAGGCTTGCCGCTATGTATAAGACAAGAGAACTGCTTAACCCTGCATGCATAGTTGATGCTAACCACAGCAACTCTGCCAAGAAATATATTGAACAGATACGAATCACTAAAGAAGTAATTCACAGCCGTAACCACTCTGAGGATGTTAAGAATCTTGTTAAGGGTGTCATGATTGAAAGTTATAT
>DJDY01000021.1:3687-3960 GCA_002435585.1 Lachnospira sp. UBA5912 | reverse complement strand
ACTGACCCATGCCTTGGATGGGATGAATCCGAAAAGCTGTTATATACAATAGCTGATATGCTCAAATAATCCTCTTATAAGCACAGGACTTATATAAGCTTCATATAATGCTCCCATTATAAGGAAAGCAAATGATATAACAATCATAATTACCGTTTTTTTCATATTAAACTGTCTTTTTTCTATGTACGACACTATGAAAAAAACGGTAATTGCATATATTATATACTGTGGCATAAGACTCACTGCATATATAAACATACCTTTTATTCC
>DJDY01000021.1:0-3674 GCA_002435585.1 Lachnospira sp. UBA5912 | reverse complement strand
ATTCCCATATTCATAACACACACACTTATCATAAGTCCGCAGCTTATTCCCACATAAAGCATCAAAAAATATATCCCCACCATTGCAGCCGGCGTAAACGTCACAAGCATAAGACATAAATATTCCTTTAACCGTAACTTCAATATATATTTTAAATACAATATCCTGTCGAGATTTACATTCATTATTTCATTCTTAAATTCATTATTGAATATCCCTATCTTATCCGTTATATTATCTATCACCAGATTAGCAAGCAAAGCTCCTGCTATTATCCCCAAAAGAATAACTATATAATACCTGTACCTTTCTAAAAAATGTTTTAAAAAAATTCCAGCCATATGCCCCTCCTTTTACTTAGTAAGGCTATTATATGCTGGAATTCTTTCTGATATGTTTTGTTTTATTTTTTATTAATCTATAATCTGCTATTTAAAAGCAATTCTGAATATGCCAATATTGCTGACACAGTTTTAGAATCCTTGATTACTCCCTTAAATATCATATGTTTTATCTCATCAAGAGTGTATATTTCTACATTGATATTCTCTTCTTCATCAAGATTCTGGCTTGTTTTCACAAGGTTATCTGCAACATATATGTCTATGATTTCATTGCAAAATGCAACTGCTGTATAAACTGATATTAGTTTTCTGACATGCTGCCGTTCTGCTCTATAACCGGTTTCTTCTTCCAGTTCCCTGATTGCAGCAAGTTCTGTTGGCTCATCTTTCTCAAGTCCACCTGCTGGTATTTCAAGCGTTTCTTCATCAGGAGAATTCCTGAATTGACGTACAAGTACAATCCTTCCGTCATCAAGAACCGGAACCATGGCCGCTGCACCTTTATGCTCTATGTGATCCCAGTATGTGACTTTTCCATCTGGTGTAACCATAGTATCCTTGTAGAACTCAAGCATAGAACCTTTATATACTAACTCTCTGTTAGTTCTTTCAATATGTTCCATACTAATCCTCATTTCTGCACACGTTTTTGCATTCTTTATTTCATCCTGATAATCATAAAATCTGCACTTAAAAAACCTCACCTAAAAACTGTACTTAAATTTCATGTACTATATAATATATAATCACTACATAAGTACTATATAATATATAGTCATTTTATATTGGTACATTTGTCATAGCAGGCATCTGTAGCCTTTATAAGTGCACTTCTGAAATTACGTTCCTCCAATGCTGCCACTCCTGCTATTGTCGTTCCACCAGGAGAGCATACCTTATCCTTAAGTACTCCTGGATGTTCACCTGTTTCAAGCACCATCTTAGCAGAGCCCAATACTGTCTGTGCAACAAGTTTATATGCATCATCCCTTTTAATTCCGTACTTTACTGCACTGTCAGCAAGCGCCTCTATAAACATATATACATATGCAGGAGAACTTCCGCTTGCACATACAACGGCATTCATCTGGCTTTCTGATACATATACAACTTTTCCGAATGAATTAAAGAAACTATCTATTACTTCTCTTTCTTCAAAAGAAAAATCTTCCTTATCATATGCCACACCTGTCATGCCCTCACCAACAAGTGCTGGTGTATTAGGCATGGCACGTACAACTCTTGCATTAATGCCAAGCTGGTTCTTTATATCATCTATTTTAATGCCTGGAGCTATTGATATAACAACGCTGTCATCACGGATAACATTATTAATATTCTTTAATACAGTGCTATATACCTGTGGCTTTACAGCGAGCACAACATACTGGGCATTATTAGCACACTCTGCATTGCTTTCTGCATATTTTACACCTGTTTCCTGACTTATTCTTTTACATTTTTCAAGATCAGGACATGTAAATATAATATCTGATGGTGTATACACCGAAAGAAGACCTTTCAGCATTGCATACCCCATATTACCCATTCCAATAAAACCAAATTTAGCCATAACAGCCCCCTTATAACTAATACACAAGATATTATTATTTATTTTCAAGAAGCTTCTCAACGCTTACAAGCTTAACACTTAAGACGAATAATTCAGCAGCTTCTGACATTTCCTCTGGAGTAGGGAATGATGGAGCTATTCTTATATTACTATCTTCAGGATCCTTACCATATGGGAATGTCGCACCTGCATTGGTAAGTATTACACCTGCTTCCTTGCACTTTGCAACTATAGCCTTAGCACAGCCTGGAAGTGCATCAAATGATATGAAATATCCACCTCTTGGTTCTGACCATGTTCCAATACCAAGACCTGTAAGTTCATCCTCAAGCACCTTTAATGTAGCCTCAAACTTAGGTCTTAAGAAATCAGCATGTTTCTTCATGTGTGCTTTAAGTCCATCAAGATTCTTAAAATATCTTACATGTCTTAACTGGTTAATCTTATCATATCCTATTGTCTGAATTGTAAGATATTTCTTAATATCCGCAAGATTGGCAGCTGATGATGCTAATGCTGCAAGTCCTGAGCCAGGGAATGTAACCTTTGATGTAGAAGCGAATTCATATACCATATCAGGATTACCTGCCTTATCACACTCTGATATGATATCAAGAATCTCATCCTGCTTGTCATCATAAAGATGATGAATAACATATGCATTATCCCAGAATATTCTAAAGTCCTTAGCTGCCGGCTTTAATGCTGCCATTCTCTTTACTGTTTCATCTGAATAAGTGTAACCCTGTGGATTAGAATATTTAGGAACACACCATATACCCTTTATTGAGTCATCTTCACTTACGAGTTTTTCAACTACATCCATATCTGGACCATTCTCTGTCATAGGAACATTAATCATCTCTATGCCAAAGCTTTCTGTTATAGCAAAGTGTCTATCATATCCTGGCACTGGACAGAGCCACTTAACCTTATCAAGCTTACACCAAGGTGTGCTGCCCATAACTCCGTGTGCGTATGCTCTTGAAACCTGGTCGTACATAATATTAAGACTAGCGTTTCCATATATAATAATGTGTTCAGGTGTTGTTCCCATCATATCAGCCATAAGTCTCTTAGCTTCTGGAAGTCCATCAAGAACACCATAATTTCTGCAATCTGTTCCATCTTCAGCCTTAAGATCTGAAGAGCTGTTAATAACATCAAGCATGTCCATTGTTACATTAAGCTGGCTAGGCGATGGCTTACCTCTTGACATGTTAAGATTAAGTCCCTTTGCCTTAGCTTCCTTGTATCTTTCATCAAGTTCAGCCTTTAACTGTAATAACTGTTCTTTGCTCATTTCACTGTACTGCATATTATTATCCTCCATTCGTTTTCAAAGGTCTTTAATAATATACTATGAACTTATGATTTAGGCAAGTCTTTTTACATTTTTTGCAAATATTGCAATTAAAATTATTAAATTTTTAGGGAATTTTAAAAATATTCTTAATAATATTAAGCATTCACTTTATTTTATTAAGTTGTATACAAGCATATCTTTCATGTAATTACATTTTTACGCCTGTGACGGACAATAAATTAAGAAATAAAAGAAGATACTATCATTATGTTTAATATAATAAGTGATAATTAATACTGGATAAAATAAAAAAGAAAGGCTTAAAACCTTAAATGTTTAAGCCTTTCGTATGTTTCTTTAATTCGAGCTTGTCTATGTGGATACCTTACTTAGCGTAATCCACAACCCTTGATTCCCTTACGATACTAACTTTAATCTGTCCAGGATATTC
>DJDY01000219.1:3616-8782 GCA_002435585.1 Lachnospira sp. UBA5912 | reverse complement strand
TTCTGCATTAATTTCTTTTTTGAATTATGTGCTATTAAACCAATGTTCATAAGAACCCCCTATCTTATGCTTTTTATATCATATTTTAATTAATTTATAACTATAGCAGTTATTATTATAATTGCTATAGTAACACAGATAATCAATCACATATATATGAATGATTATCTGTACAGGTTATCCACGAAAATCTTCCGCAAATATTTCATCATCTCTGTCAACATTTCTCTGCAGATTAACATTGAGTACAATTCCCATCGCAGCAAAAAGATTAACAAGGGATGTTACACCACAGCTAAAGAATGGTAATGGAAGACCTGTATTAGGCAGGAGCTTAGTAACAACACCTATATTGATAAATGTCTGGAAAGCAATATACGCCGCAACACCACAGCATAAAAGCCGCCCTTCCTGATCCTTCGCCCTTACTGCTGTTATTATACACTCTATTACAATTGTAAACAACAGTAAAATAGTAATTACGCAGCCTACAAATCCTAATTCTTCACCAATTACGGCAAATATGAAATCGTTCTGGGCTTCTGCTATATATCCAGCATTCTTAAGTGATGATGGATCATCATTATTAAGACCTTTTCCCGATAACTGCCCTGAACCTATCGCCTGAACAGCATAATTCTGCTGATATACACCAGCACTTATATTGCCATCAGTTGAATCGCTTCCATATATGAAATCGACAATTCTGTTTCTTTGATACTGCTCCATAAAAATAGGATCAGGTGTTGCAATAATATACACAAGAAATGCTGCAACAAGCGGCACAACGATAAGTAGCGCCCCACCTATTATCTTATAACTCAATCCCGCACAGAACAATACAGTTAAAATTATCAGTACAACCATGACCGTTGTTGAAAGATCGGGTTCCTTAACAATTAACAATATTGGAACAAGCAGAACTATTGCAAGTATAACAAGAAACTTCCATGTATTAAGCCTGTCCTTATACATAGTTATGACCTTTGCCAGAAAAATTGTGGCAATCAGTTTCATAAACTCCGAAGGCTGTATCTGAAAAGAACCAACTCCCAGCCATCTTTTAGCTCCATGACTTTCTTTTCCTGCTATAAGTACAAGAATAAGCAGTATATTACCAAGTGTATACCACAACCAATAATATTTGGTTATAAACTTATAATCAACAAATGATATAAATATCATCATCAAAAATGCAGCGGCCATACCTGCTCCCTGCTTTATTGTATACTCAGAATTAGCACTGTTTACAACTGCCAGGGCATAAACACAGGTAATCATTATAATAATAACAAGCCTGTAATTATACGACCGCATTTTATACTTTTTAAACATAAAATCTCCACCAACAATATAATCCGTTTCCGGTTACAATGTGATTATTTTTCACTGTTTCTCATATCCTTAATAGGAATATTAGCATAGATTGCAGGAACTGAACCGTTCTCACCCTCTGTAGATGTTATCTGGATATCCAGTTCATCTGCATCTATAACCATGTATTTTGAAATGACCTTTATAATGTCATTCTTTATCATTTCCATAACCTCTGGTGAACAATTAGCCCTATCAGAAACAAGTAATAACTTAAGTCTGTCTTTAGCCACATCCCCAGAGCCTTTTTTCTTAAACAAATCAAGTAAACTCATATCTTCTTCCATTCTGCCATATCCGGCTTTTAATAATAACTTTTAGTTTTTCTTGTCACCCTTAAAAAGAGCTGATAACTTCTTGAAAAATCCTCCCTTACCATTTAAATCAAGGAATGGAACATCTTCACCAAGAATTCTCTTGCATATATTCATATAAGCCTGTCCAGCCATACTGCTGTCTCCTACTAATGGCTGTCCTTTATTAGTAGCTACGACAATATTCTCGTCATCAGGAACGGCTCCTATGACATTAAGCTGTAATATGTCATTAACATCAGAAATAGACATCATTTCTCCCCTGTTAACCATGTCCATACGTATTCTGTTAACAATAAGATCCTCATGATCTTTTAGGCCGTGGGCATCAAGAAGTCCTACAATTCTATCAGCATCACGTATAGCTGAAACTTCAGGAGTTGTCACAACAAGTGCTCTGTCTGCTGCTACTATGGCATTTTGGAAGCCCTGTTCTATACCAGCCGGACAATCAAGGATTATGTAATCAAAGCCTTCTGGATCTGCTTTTATTTCATCAACAACCTTAATCATCTGTTCTGGAGAGATTGCTGACTTATCTCTTGTCTGTGCTGTAGGTAAAAGATATAAAGATGGGCATCTCTTATCTGTAATCATAGCCTGCTTTAAGCGGCAGTTTCCTTCCACTACGTCTACAAGATTGTATACAATTCTATTTTCAAGTCCAAGTACAACATCAAGATTTCTTAAGCCTGTATCTGTGTCTATCATAACTACTTTTTTACCAAGCTTAGCAAGACCTGTACCTATATTAGCAGTAGTTGTAGTCTTACCGACACCGCCTTTTCCTGACGTAACAACAATAACTTCACTCATTTTACTTCCTCCAAAATCAATATACTAAGTAAATAAATACACAATAATTTAATTATGCTTAATTTTGCGCATTAAATCAATACTTTTTTAAAAATAATGCCATTATATAATAAATTAATGTTACCATAAAGAGCAAATCCTAAAAATAAATCCTAAAATAATACTCTACAAATAAATAACAGTTTATAGGTGAATATCCTCAAGTACATTTTGTTCAAAATCTTCAACATATATATTTCCTTCATATACATATGCTATTTTAGGCTGTACAACTTTAGCCTTCGCCCTTAATTTTTTCTTTACCGGGCTGCTATCTGAACATCTTGCTATAACATCTGCTATCTTTATCTGCATTGGCTCCATGTCCAGTGCTACAACAAATGCATTTTCATTTCCATTAGCTCCTGCAAAGATATTACCCTTAAGGCTTCCTAGCACAATTACATTACCGCATGCAACCACTTTGCCTCCTGGATTAACATCCCCTAAAATAACAACACTACTTTCTGTTTCTAACAACTGCCCTGATCTTAGTGTTCCCTTATAAAACTGGCACAAAGGCTGGGCAGGCATTTCTATTTCTTCCCCAGATGCTTCTGTTGAATATGCATGATTATTATTTTTCATGGCATCTGCAACCGCTCTTTGGTATATCAGATCTTTTTCCTCATCATGATCAATAAGGCACACGATATTAATATCTGTAACATCAGTGATTATATCAATAATCTCTTTTTCCTGTGTATCTGATAATTCTCGTCCTTCAAGTGATAGTGCAAGAGCAGCATTATTAAAAAATTTGGCAGATGCTATAAATTTCTCTTTTACCATATTTTTAAGTTCATCAAAATCCACATTTGCATCAAGTTTAACTGCAATGCCGTTCTTATTACCTTTTATTACTACTGAATTATCCAATTGTTTCACCCCTTATTTTATAAATTACTCCAGACCATAGAATATCTTATATATGTCAGCCGTCAAATCCATGGATGTTGTAGAGCCGTATCCATGCTGTATACATACCGAAACACATATTTCCGGATTATCATATGGTGAATATGTAACCAGTAAAGAATGGTCTGGTTCTTTGGTATTTTCCTGAGCTGTACCTGACTTTGCTGCTATCTTTAATCCAAGCTTTGCTACAATTGAATAAGAATTACCAGCAAGTGTCATACCTTCATGCACAGTATCCCATATATTGCTGCTAAGCTCAACCTGATGATCAACCTCAGCCTGGTTTTTTCTTATAAGGTTGCCATCTGAATCTGTTATTTTATCTATAAGTGTAAGATTGTAACATGTACCTGATGTTGCAATAGTTGTAACATATCTTGCAAGATTCAATGTACTATACTTATGATTACCCTGTCCTATTGCAGAAGCAATCGAGTTGGTATTAGATGCCTGAGGCGAATTTTCTTCAATCTCAACACCTGCTTTAGTAGATAAACCAAGCAAATCTGAATACTTCTGTAATGTACTTGTTCCGTATGTGCTGTTATATGTTCCATCTTTTCTACATGCAAGATTATAACCAACATTATAGAAGAACACATTACATGAATCCCTTATGGCAGTTGCTGCAACTTCTCCTCCATGACCAGATAATCTCCAGCACTTAGGAGCAGGTGTAACCTTATCAAACGAACCAGAACAATAAAATGTAGTTCCAGATGATATAGTTCCTGTATCCATGCCGGCAATAGTTGTACAAGGCTTATATGTTGAACCAGGCGCTGTGAACGACTGCGTTGCCCTGTTAATCATAGGCGCAGCCTTATCATTGATAAGACTGTTAAAGTACTTGGAATCGACTGTTCCTGACAACTTATTATTATCGTAGCTTGGATATGATACCATTGCAAGAATATCTCCATTACGTGGATCAGTAACTACGGCTGATGCTGAACATGGCTGCAATGCAAGCTGTGCAGGAGTGATTACTTTATTAGTTATTGCATAAGTCATAAACTCATATGCGCCAAGACTTCCTGACTGCAATGATGAATATCTTGAATCATCGGCATTCATATCAAGCACACCCTGTTCATAAAGGAGCATACATATCTGTCTTCCTGTTACACTACCTTCATTTACCATATACTTGTACATCTTTTTATAAAAAGATGTATCAGTTCTTAGATAAGTATCTATATAATCTATCAGGGCATCATATGACTCCTGGAGGCTTGTATATTGTTCCGTCGAAAATATATTAAGATTAATCCAGTTTTTGGAGATTCCCTGTGTCAGAAGTTCTTTAAGACTTGTTCCACTGCCCTCAGTCCAGTCATTATATACACTGTCCGTTGTATCAACATTAGCTGTATTAAATACACCTCTGTCCTTCAGACTTGTGTATACATACCATATATATAACTGTTGTTCTTCGCTAAGCTTTCCATATGGAGTATCACCAGATAGAAGTTCACTTCTTAGCCAGTCCATTGTGCTATCCTGTTTTGATAAAAATGCAGAATATACCTGTCGTTCAGTATCCGTACTCTGTGTTGATATATGATTTATCGATACAATATTATTATCAAGCAATGCAAAATACACTTCTTTGGCAAGAATATATACTGTATTGACACTTCCATTAGAGTTATAAGTGTATTTGGTATCACCGCTTGTCATATAGCTGAGTATGATCTGT
>DJDY01000219.1:0-3599 GCA_002435585.1 Lachnospira sp. UBA5912 | reverse complement strand
CTGTACAAGCCTGTCCTCTATCGCTTCATATATCTTTTTCTGGATGTTAATATCAATAGTAAGATAGACATCATTACCTGCTGTTGAATCCTCTTCATCAAGTACTTCAGTTATACGACCTACTGTATCTACATACACCTGTTTAGAACCCTTTGTTCCTGCAAGTTCTGATTCCATACTCTTTTCTATTCCGCTTTTACCAACAACATCATTGCTGTCGTATTCATCGCCAAGAGTTTCTAGTTCACTTGACGAAACTGTTCCTGTATATCCAAGTATCTGTGAGCAATATATACTATCCACGTACCTTCTTATATATTGTTCATCAACAGTAACTCCGGTAAGTTCATCTGAATTCTCAAGTATGGCTGCTACTGTTTCATCCGATACCTCATTTGCTATTGTAAATGATATGTATCTGTTATATGAATTAGCTGACATATACCTTCTTAGATTAACTATCATAAGGGCATGTTCAACACTATAACCACTTGAAACAGGATCATATCCCTGTTCCTTTAGTAGTTTTATGGTTGATGCCATTGCACCACCATCGTTTATATAGTTATCACCTGCAACTGCAACTCCATATCTGTCACATAGCTGTTTGAACAGCTCTGCTGCTGATACATTCCTTTGTTCATCGGTAAGCTCACTTATCGAACGTTTACCATATATATCCCTTAGGAATCTTAACAACTCATTATCCTTGATGTTATATTCGTACATACCATCTGTATATACAATAGGAAAATCATTAGAATAGCTGTCACCCTTATCTTCTATAATCGAAAGAGTTTTATCTATTGAAGAATTAAGAAGTCTGTTTTTTGTATCATTATCTTCATACTTTCCACTATCACTTATTCTTACTGCGTATGCAAGATCGTTATATGCCAGCAGCACACCATTTTTGTCAAATATTCTTCCTCTTGTTGCTGCGACACTCATATCTTTTTGTATTGAACTTGATAAATCTTTCACATAAGACTCTCCATTAATAATCTGAAGTGAAAACAATCTGTTAATAAGTACCCCGATAAGGACGACAAAAACCATTATTAACGGAAAAATTCTGGACTTGAAGAGACTTAGAATATAATCAAATATTTCCTTCATCTAAATTACCTTTTTTCCTTTTACTCCATTTAACATCAAGCAATGCATCCAGTTTCATCAACGGATAATAAAACACCAGTGCAATAATGAGTGTATATACCATCTCCGGTATAATAAACTTCATTATAAAGTAATCTGCATTTAACCTGTTGTGCAAAAGAAAATTACCTATGTAAGATAAAAATTCATAGACAAAATCCGAAAGCATAACCATCGCTAATGGAATAAGGACCTCAACTTTCTCATATTCTTTATAAAACATTCCTGAATAATATCCTACGTACACAAAAACCAATGCTGAAAAACCAAATAACCCAGAGAAGAACAAATCATACATAACGCCTGCAAGAAATCCTACAAACATTCCTTCATTCTTCCCTTTAAAGAAACCAAACAGCACTGGCAGGATTATCAAAAGATTAGGAACTATCCCTCCTATAGCAATAGCCCTTCCAAAAGTTCCCTGTATAAGGTAAACCAATAAAATTATAACTAACTCTGCTACTTTTCTTTTCATGGTTCTCCTGCCTTTAATTATTGATTCTTCATTTCAGTTATAATAAGTACTTCCTGAAGATTATTAAAATCCACTGCCGGAATAAGATAACCTGACTGTGTAAGATTATTAGCATCAGGAGTAACATCCTTAGCATATCCTATAAGTATTCCCTGAAGATATTTATCACTTATGTTAGAAGTGACAACTTTATCTCCATCTCTTACTGTTATATCACTTTTAAAATGTGTAATCTTACAAAGGCCACTGTCAGTTTCTTCTATATCACCTTCAACTATACATGTATCGTTAGTATCTATCAGCATTCCACTTACAGAATTGTTATCCTCAACTATTGTTTTAACAATCGAATAATTCTTTCCGACCTCAGTAACAATTCCTACAAGACCACCGCCAGCAATAACATTCATGTCTTTTTTAATGCCATCATCGCTGCCTTTATCTACCTTGAATGCTTTAGACCAGTTATCAGCAGTAACTTCAATAATTCTTGCACCTACTTTTGTATATCCTGGATATTTTTCATCAAGCTTATATAATTCTCTTAACCTTGAGAGTTCATAAGTATCCTGTCTTAACTGGTTATTCTCTTCTGTAAGGTCATCAACCTTGCTCTTTAGTTCCTTATTCTCATCAAGAACAGTAGATATTTCCTGAAAAGTAGTATACTTATCGTATGTCCATAATCCAAGATTATTCATTCCCTTCTGAAGTGGAACTACTACCATGGAAACTGCATTTCTCAAAGGTGCAACAAGTCTGTCTGTAAAAAAACTTGTTGATATAAATATGAGACATATAACAGTTAATATAATTAAAATATACCTGGATGTCATGAATGAAGATACTTTCTTTTTCATTTTACTCTTCCTTAATCATAAATTAATCATAATTTCTATCTTGTGGAGTATATGCAATCTTGGCAAACTGAGGATTAGTTACAACTCCAATAAGACCTCTTACAACGCTTTCAGAAGGCTGGTCTACTATATTAACATTAAGATTAGTCTCCTGCTTGATAAATTTTTCAAGATTATTAATCTGTGAGGTACCACCTGATACATATACGCCGTCTTTTATAATATCAGCAGCAAGTTCTGGTGGAGTTCTTTCTAATATAACTTTTATTGCATCCATAATAGAATGAAGTGCATCAACTATTGCATTGTATACAACATCTGATGAAACATCTACGCTTACAGGAAGTCCTGAAAGCACATTACGTCCAAAGCCGAGTGCAAATGTTTCTTCAACCTTTACTGCACTTCCAAGTTCCTTCTTTAAGCCTTCTGCTGTCTTGCTTCCTATTACAAGATTGTATACCTTCTTAACATTATTGATAATACAATCATCAAGCTTATTACCGCCAATCTTAATTGACTTGCTTATTACAATACCGCCTAATGATAATACAGAGATTTCTGTTGTCTCTGCACCGATATTAACCATCATAATACCTCTTGACTTAGTTACATCAAGACCAGCACCGATTGCATCTGCAACTGGCTTATCAACAATATATATATTCTTGGCTTTAACCTTTGAATCAGCAACAAGTTCATAAAATGCTCTCTTTTCTACTTCTGTAACATCAGTAGGAACTGCAATATAGAAATCATTATTGCCTGTATTCTTCTTATCTCCATTAACCTTATTAAAGAAGTTAAGAAGTAAAGTCTGCATATTCTCAATATCTGCAATTACACCAAACTTAACTGGGAATGAAACCTCAATATTCTCTGGTGCTTTCTCATACATTTCATATGCTTCATCACCAAATGCTAAAAGGTCTTTCTTATTAGCAATGGCTATAATGTTCTTCTCATTTAATATTGTATCTTTTTCTTTACAGCACATTTTAAAATTACTTGTACCAATATCAATTCCATATACGTTAGACATATTTTCTTCCTTTCCTGTAGCAACAATTCTATTGACTCAAATAACCACATTCATTAAGACT
>DJDY01000113.1:2325-2525 GCA_002435585.1 Lachnospira sp. UBA5912 | reverse complement strand
GATTAGCCGCAACCTCAATCTGCGATATGACAAGTGAAGTATCTACTTTTCCTATATTGCCATTTTTATTAAAAATGTATATCGTATTGCCGTTAATATCTCCTATTGCAACGCAGTCCTCACATATCTTAACCTGTGGCTTCTGCATAGAATATGTCTGGTTCCACAGTGCCTTGCCCTTGGCTGTATAATATGCCGCA
>DJDY01000113.1:2048-2292 GCA_002435585.1 Lachnospira sp. UBA5912 | reverse complement strand
TAATATGCCGCACCATCATTACTGTATCTTATATAGCCATCGCCATATGCTATATAGCCCGAAGACTCAATATCCTCCCTGTTAAGAGAGCCTGTAACTGAATATGAAGTGAATACATATCCATCGATATGCCTCATAACAAGCACTACTGCAAGCGCAATTACAATCACACCAATAACAGCTATTATGACCATATGTCTTCTATGCTTCTTAATTCTGTGTTTGACAATCTCATCATCTGCTG
>DJDY01000113.1:0-1997 GCA_002435585.1 Lachnospira sp. UBA5912 | reverse complement strand
CATCTGCTGTCTCGTGCGTAGCCGCCTCAGCAGTATTATTCATCTGTATTACTTTTCTTACCGGAGCATTCTTATCTCCATTAAATCTTGAACTTCCTGAAATTATATCAGCCATCTGTTGTCCCCTTTATTGTAATCAAGGCTTAAAAGCTGATTTTATTATACATTATCCCCATAAATATTCAAGGAAGTTTTATTTCTTGTCCGACATATAACACATTGGCATCATCTAATTCATTATACTTAAGAACCTCTGTATATTTAGTTGTAGTTCCATAATGCTTCTTGCATATGCTCATAAGCGTATCCCCTGTCTTGACTGTGTATACATAAGCTGTACCAGCCGCCGTATCATCACCTGCCGAAACACCCTGTGCTGTCTGAGCTGTCTGGGAAGCTGTGCTGCTGTCTGAGCTGTTCTCATCGCCTACGCCATTCGCGCCGCTTGTGCTGTTTGTACTACCTGCGTTATCTGCGCCGCCTGCCGAAACACCAGAATTGCCGGAATTGCTGGAATTGCCGGAACTGTCGTAATTACTTCCTGTGCCGCTGGAGTTGTCCGCATTTTTGACGTCATCTTCATTCTGTGATGTGCCTGTATCGTCTTTAGTCGGATACACATCTCCTGACAGCTTGTTCACTGTAACTGTGTCATCCTGATTGTCTGACTGGTCTGTATCATTTCCCGACATCTGATTCATAAGAGTATTAATCGACTTGTCGAACTGCTTCATCTTCTCATAACTGTTCATAAGATTAATTCCAATAACAATTATGACTACAACAAGAAATGTACTCATAACATACATAAATGAACTGCTTTTCTTCTGTTCGCGCAGCTCATCTTTTTCTTTGATTACATTTCTTATTGTCTGCATAACCTTATCAGTCTTGGAGTCCTCACAGGACTTCTTTCCATTACGCTCAAGCATATATTCCTGCATTTCGTAATTGCGCTCATAAAAGCACACATAACCCTTCTGCTTTCTAAGACTTCCATTTTCATACAGGTAAAAATGCTCCTCTTTACAGGCTGTATCCACAAGATATAACGTCTTCATCATACCCGCAAAATTATCAAGATGAATTTTCTTAAGCCTTGCCATTCTCTCACTTGTTACCTCTGGCACAACTGCAAACCAGCCTACAACCGACAGATTTGGAAAATATTTCTCTGTATCTGAATATATTCTGTTCCATACATTTTCATCAAAATGTATTCTCTCCCCCTTATCCTCTACAACGGATTTAATTACTCCCTTTACAAATACGCATTTTTCCTCGCTGTCCTTCTGCAACTCGCCTAATAACACGCCAGCCTGCTCTATCATTGGATTATTATATGCAATCGAATTGATATATGTAAACGCATAATCTTCTATGTATATTTTCTTATCAGAGCTTACATCACCAATCTGCTTTATATTCTTTGGTCTTCTTATGCTTGTCACACCTTCTTTTACACGGTGCGAATTCTTATCCGACTCATCTTTATTACATATAATCTCAATCATACCCTCCTCATTCCTGCGCTGATATTAAGCAATAGACACACAACAATACATACTGACAGCGCACATATGTATTGCCGCATTAGGTATGTCCACTTTTGATATTTGCATAATAGCACCATAAACTTAAGAATTTTATCATAATATGTCGGCTGGATAATTTAATTTTATTTTTTGTAATATTTTTTAATACCGCTAAATATATTATCTTAAAAATATATTGCAAATTGTGCGAAGAAGTGAGGTCTTATGAATTATTATTTTGATTCTTCCAGCGAAAAAGCTGCTTTATTATTAAGCATACGACTTAAGTCAATAATAAACACTAAGAAGAAACCTAATCAGGAAATTGTAATTCTATGTATCGGCAGTGACCGCTCAACCGGCGACAGCCTTGGACCTCTTATTGGGTACAAGCTAAAGAAGACATCACAATGCGGATTTTACATATATGGAGATTTAATGCACCCTGTACACGCAGGCAAT
>DJDY01000171.1:4887-5116 GCA_002435585.1 Lachnospira sp. UBA5912 | reverse complement strand
TGCCAACGACTTGGGAACAACCAAGAGTTCTATGTTTGAGGATATGAATAACCTTGTATCACAGCTTGCACCTATTGCTAAAGATATACAAAATAAACATTAATAATACCTGTAATTTTGTTAGTTATTTTGTTGATAATTTTAATCTTATTATTCGACAAAATTTTTAATATATGATAAAATAGGGCAAGTGATTTGATAAGCGTGATTACAAACATACATATATCGC
>DJDY01000171.1:3929-4851 GCA_002435585.1 Lachnospira sp. UBA5912 | reverse complement strand
ACATTAACAGAATGGTTAGATAAAGCTGGGCTGTTTTATTTTAATGTAAAGATATAAATATTAGCGTTGATATACTGTAATTAATGTATTGGATTAATATATTATGCAGAAAGTATAGTTAATGTTATGCAGAAAAGTGTTCGTGGATTGTGTAATGAGATTAGGATATCACATTTAATAATCATATATAGGAGGATACAAGAAAATGACGAAAGGTAAGAATTCAGGCAGTAAAGCCGATGCAGCAATGCAGACAAAAGAAGCTGGTCAGTCAAAGTCAATGCTTGGCAACAAAAAAGGCATACAATTTCAGATTCAGTCTAAGATTGGTTCGGCAGTTGTAGTTGTTATGTTAATAATAACTATATTAGTAGTATCAGTAGTATATAATCTTCTGATTAATGCGAATAACAATGAGTTACAGCAAGACTCCGAGGAAGTAGCACTTCAGGTAGAAAAGTATTTTTCACCATTTGAGCGAATGGTTGAACAGCTCGCACTTGACAAGGACGTTGAGCAGCTCTTGTCAACAACAGGAAAAGGCCAGCGTATGACAGAGAATTCGTTATATTCTACAGTGTTAGAGAAAATGGTATCTGTTGCCGGACTTGATAAAGGTAACATAGAGGGTGTATTTATTGCAGATATTGATAGTAATGCATCAATTACATCAAAGGGTACAATCTCTGGTTCTGATTATAATGTAACAACTCGCGCGTGGTATGAATGTACTAAGACAGGTAACACCATGCTTACTAAGACATATGTATCAGCCAGCACAGGCAATACTATTCTTAGTGCAGCAACACCAGTATATGACTCTAAGAAAAATGTAGTTGGTGTAGTCGGAATAGATGTATCAATTGACACAATCATTAATATGATGGGGGACTATACAATAGGTGCTAATGGTTATTCAATG
>DJDY01000171.1:1004-3890 GCA_002435585.1 Lachnospira sp. UBA5912 | reverse complement strand
ATTCAATGCTTATGTCAAGTGATGGAACATTTTTATATCACCCTGATTCATCATTGATTGGTACTCAGATTCAGAGTATGAATATAAGCAGTAATGTAGCAACAGCAGTAAGTTCTAATACACCACAGCTTATAAAGTATAAGGTTAATAAAGAAACTAAATATGGTTATATGAAGCCAATTGGAAGCACAGGATTTATAACATTAAGCTGTATTCCTAAGGATCAGTATTTTGCTACTTTAGTAAGATCAGTTATGATACTTATTGCGCTTATAATTATAGGTGAAGGATTTATTATATTCCTTATAAGCAGATTAACAGGAAAAATTATAAGACCGTTAAAGGAATTAAATGGTGCGGCATTAGAGCTTGCCAATGGTAATTTTGATGTTACAATTGATGTACATACAGAGGACGAAGTTGGAGAACTTGGACACTCAGTTGAGAAGACAGTTAACCGTCTTAAGGAGTATATAGATTACATTGATGAGATTTCACAGGTACTTGCAGATATGGCTGATGGCAGACTTGCAATTAAGTTAAAATATGCGTATGTTGGTGAATTCCAGAAGGTAAAGGATGCTCTTAACAATATTTCAAAGTCTATGACAGAGGTTATGACAAGCATTGTTGAGGGTGCAAGCCAGGTATCATTAGGAAGTGATGATCTTGCAAAGGCAGCTCAGGGAATGGCTGAGAATACAGAAACACAGGCTGCTTCAATTGAAGAACTTCTTGCAACAGCTACAACAGTTGCTGAACAGGTAAAAGAGAACAGAGATAACTCTGAAAAGTCTGCACAGTACACTAATGAAGTTGCTGATGTTATGGAACAAAGCAAGAAGCAGATGACACAGATGCGCGAAGCTATGGATAAGATTCAGGAGTCTTCAAAGCAGGTTGTTGGAGTTATTAAGGCGATTGAGGAAATCGCAAGCCAGACTAATCTTTTATCACTTAATGCTTCTATCGAAGCTGCCCGTGCTGGTGAGGCAGGAAAAGGTTTTGCAGTAGTTGCGGGTGAAATTGGCGGACTTGCTAATGAAAGTGCTAATGCAGTTAATACAACACGTAACCTTATCAATGTATCACTTGAGGAGATTGAAAAGGGTAATGATATTGTGAATGATGTTATGGCATCATTAGATAAGGCTGTAGAGAGAGTGCTTGTAGCTAATGGAATGATTCAGGATACAGCACAGATGGCAGATGTACAGATGAACAGCATCGACCAGATCAGAGATGGTATCGAAGATATGTCACAGGTTGTTCAGGATAATTCAGCTATGGCAGAAGAAACATCTGCAACAAGTGAAGAATTAGCAGCTCAGGCAGTTGCATTAAATGAACTTGTACAAAGATTTGAATTAAATTAAACGAAACAATAATTTAACTCGTATAACAGACAATATTTTTAATTGATTAATTCAAATATTTTAGTTTTAATATTTGAATTCAAAAGTATAAGATTAAGAACTTGCAGGTATGTATTTTGACAATATAACCTGCAAGTTTTTTGTGTAATAGGAAATTCCGATAGAATTCTCTATTGCATATTCTTTTTTGTTAGAATGGTTATTTTGTTAATAAGGTGGCTATGTTAATACAATCGTGTTAGAATAGTCATAAGGATTTAGATTTAGGTTAAGAATAATTTATTGTGAAGGGAATTGGGTTATGAATTATATAGTGTTAGACCTTGAATGGAATCAGAGCTACAGAGGCAAAGAATATTCTATAGAAGAAATGCCATTTGAGATTATACAGATAGGAGCTGTAAAGCTTGATGAACATAAGAATATAACCGGACAGTGGGAAAGAATAATCAGACCCGTAGAATATGTTAAACTTCACGGTAAAGTATCAGAAATGCTTGGAATTACAGAAGATGAACTCAAAGCTGGAGATGATTTTGCAGGTGCTGCGAAAGAATTTCTTGAATGGTGCGGTGAGGACTATGAATTCATAACGTGGGGAGGTTCAGACCTTACAGAGCTTCAAAGGAATATGAAGCATTTTGGGGTTGAGAACAATTTTCCATTTCCATTTATGTATTATGATTTGCAGAAGTTATACAGCAAAGTATATTCAGACGGCAAGACAAGAAGAAGTCTTAAGACTGCTATTGAGGAGCTTGGTTTCAGTGAGGATGCAGAGTATCATTCAGCAATTAATGATGCTGTATACACGGCAAGAATATTCCAGCAGATGGATTTTGACAGCGTAAAGGTGTATGAGAGCATTGACACATACAGAATACCTAAAGACAGAAAAAGCGAGATATATGCCAACTTTGGGACATATGAGAAATATATTTCAAGAGGTTTTAAGACAAGGGATAATGCCGTTGACGACAGGGTTGCGAGGGCGTGCAAATGTTATATATGTGGCAGTCCTATGAAAAGACTTATAAAATGGTTTGCGACAACTTCAAAGACATATTATTCAGTATTTGTGTGTGAGGAGCACGGCACATTTAAGGGAAAGCTTAAGGTCAAACATAATGATAACGGCTTGTATTATGATGTAAGAATTGTTAAGCAGACAGATGAAAAAGGGGTTGATAAGATAATAGACAAGCAGGTTAAGGAACGTGAACACAGAAGACGTAAGAGACTAGAAGAACACAAAAAGAAGAAATTACTTAAATAATATTATGATTTTTTGTCAATATCGGGGAAATCTATATTAAGCCTGCCGGGTAAAATACAACTAATTAAATGTAAATAAAGATATAAAAAGAAGGCAATAACATTAATTTGATAAGTCCCCTCTTTACTGGATAACCAGTAGGGAGGGGATTTATCAATCTATATATAATGCTCTGGACGAAAGTATATTCCTGAATAGCCGTTGTTACATTATGGTTTATATAACCGCATATAT
>DJDY01000171.1:695-922 GCA_002435585.1 Lachnospira sp. UBA5912 | reverse complement strand
AATCTGAATACAACCTGTGCATCAGACCAGCTCTTGTTCTTTCGCATATGGTCGTGGATAGGTGTTCTAATATTCTGCATAATCTTTATATGAAGAAATCTCATAAATGAAACCTTAATAAGACCAAGTCCGCCATCAATTATAAGAACTATGGCAAGTGGAATGTAGAGCAGAGGGCTGTGTAACTTAAGGAAAGCAAATGCTATAAATATTCCTATTGCCCTTGA
>DJDY01000171.1:343-615 GCA_002435585.1 Lachnospira sp. UBA5912 | reverse complement strand
GCGTTAAACCACAGATAACCAAGAATACATACTACCATAATAAGTATTGTATGGCGGAATGAGCTTTCAATGTCAAATATCATAAATAATACATAGACAGATGAAAGAGTAATTGCTGAAAGAGTTCCACATAAGCCGTCAACACCATCGGAGCAGTTAGTTACATTTATGCTGACCCATATTAATATAACGATGAGAATACCATAGATGACTGGGTTAAGTGTAACTGTAAGCTTAAAGAGTGATATGTCAAATGTGTTAGGATTATAGTG
>DJDY01000171.1:0-266 GCA_002435585.1 Lachnospira sp. UBA5912 | reverse complement strand
TGTAACTGCCGCCATAACCGCAATTATGAAATCTATAATACCTTTCTTAAGCTCGCCCCAAGGTGATGATGAAGCATCATCAAGGTAGCCTGAGAGCATTGCTGCAAGTACAAGTATAAGATAAATGATTATCTCAGAACTTAAATTAACAAATATCATACAGGTTATTGTAAATACGAGGATAAATATAATTCCTGCTCCTCTTGGCTTGCCGACTGACTTAGAGCCATTAATTGCGTAAGCTCTGCCGCCATCACGGGGAAGAA
>DJDY01000005.1 GCA_002435585.1 Lachnospira sp. UBA5912 | reverse complement strand
TCTTGGCTATATCACCAGGCTTTGCCGTATTGTGTGGTGTTGCCATATCATCATTCTCCTTTTATTTTAAACAAAGGCTGCATTCCATACAGAATAACAGCCTGTTATTAATTATTATAATTATTTTCCTTCATACTTTATAACCGAATCAACATCATAGCCTGCAAGTTTATCCCTGCCATTAAGTCCCTGTAATTCCATGAGGAAAACTATCTTTACTACTTTTCCACCAAGTCTTTCAACAAGCTTTATAATAGCTTCTGTTGTACCACCAGTTGCAATAAGATCATCTACTATAACAACCTTCTGTCCAGGCACGATGGCATCCTTATGCATCTCAATGGTTGCCGTTCCGTATTCAAGTGAATAATCCTCTGATATAGTCTCGCAAGGAAGCTTTCCCTTCTTTCTTACCGGAACAAATCCCTTACCATTAACATATGCAACCGGCACACCAAATATAAAACCTCTTGATTCAGGACCTACAACAACATCATAATCAACATCCTTAAGTAAGTCATTGATACCATCAATAGCAAGCTTTAATCCTTCAGGACTTTGTATAACTGATGTAACGTCTCTGAATATGATTCCTTTCTCTGGAAAATCCGGNNAAGATAAATCCTCTGGATTCCGGACCTACCACTACATCATAATCCACATCCTTTAACATGTTGCGGATACTGTCCACTGCCAGATGCAGACCGTCTGCATCCTGAAGGATGGTAGTTACATCTCTGAAAATAATACCCGGTTCCGGGAAATCCGGAATACTTCTTACGTAATCTTCTACCTTTTTCATATTAATCTCCATTCCTGCATCCTGTTTATCATACCAATGCAAAGTACATTATTTACAATTAATTTTATCAGATTTACCATATACAATCAAGCACCTATCTACACTATAAGACAAACAAGTCCTGAATTTTCGTTCATGACCTTTTCTATTGTCTCACTTATTTTATCCATATTTTCCTTTGTTATATTATGTGTTTTTTCATATATTCCATCATCCACTATCTGTTCTATTGTTTTACCAAATATATTGGTATCCCATATTCCATCAGGATTATCATTTGTACTATCCTTTATATAATTAATCAGGTCATCCGCCTGGTTTTTAGTTCCTACTATAGGTGCAATCTCTATATTAATCTGCGTTTTAAGCAGATTAACCGAAGGAACTCTTGCCTTTATCTTCACACCATATTTACTGCCATTTTTTATAACCACAGGTTCATCTAATTCTATGGCACTTCTTACAGGTGTCACGACTCCAAATCCCGACATATTAACCTGTGACATAGCATCACCTATGCTTTCGTACTCCTTCTTTCTGACCGCAAGTTCTTTAATTGTACTAACAAGTTCATACTCATTACGTATATCTGTCCCGGTAAGCTCACTCAATATATCATAATATATCCCTTTATTCATATCATACTCAACATTTATAAGCCCCTCGGCCATATTTACATTACTAATAGAAATCTGTTTTATGTATTTATTATCTTCATTATATTCATATTTATCAGCATCCTTTATCGTATTAATATCTTCAAGCACACTATATGCTGCCTGGCACAGTTCCTTTCTTAACCAGTGCTGTGGCGGAAGCACCTGTGTCCATGCAGGAGTATTAAAATCTATTTCCTTAACTGGAAACTCTTTTAATACATTTTCAAATATCCTGTTTACATCATCCTGTTTAAGCTGGTCACAATTAACAGACATTACAGACACCCCATATTTATCTGCCATATCATCCGCCAGTTCTTTAACCTCTTTTGAATATGGTTTCACACTGTTAAGAAGCACAACAAACGGTTTACCTATCTGTTTGAGTTCATTTATTGTTTTTTCTTCTGCTGGAATATAATCTTTTCTTTCTATACCCGTTATGCTTCCATCAGTTGTCACAACTATCCCTATTGTTGAATGTTGTGTAATAACCTTTTTAGTTCCCGTCTCAGCAGCCTTAGAAAACGGGATTTCCTGGTTACTCCATGGTGTTTTTACCATTCTTTCAACTCCATTTTCCATGTGTCCGTTCGCACCATCAATCATATATCCGACACAGTCCACCAGCCTTACTTTCATACTTATACCATCAAAAGGCGATATAAGTGCAGCCTCCTTAGGTATGAATTTGGGTTCTGTTGTCATTATAGTAGTTCCACCTGATGCCTGTGGAAGTTCATCTATTGCCCTCTTCTTTTCATTATCATCCTTCATGACAGGAAGCACGCACATTTCCATAAACCGTCTTATGAATGTTGACTTACCTGTTCTTACCGGGCCGACAACACCAAGGTATATTTCACCATTAGTTCTGTGCTTAATATCGTTGTACATATCAAAACCACTATCTGTATAAGGTGTATTAGAATCCATAGCAAAAACCTCCTGAATATACACTTATAAATGTATATTCAGGAGGTTTTATAATTATGATTATATTGGTCGTCTTATAATTACATTAATGTCTTCACTACTATTAATAACTGATGACACCAAACTGTGCCAATGTATAAAACACAAGAATGATAAGAAGAAGAACCGGAGCTATATACTTAATCATAACTCTGTATATGCCTTTCCTTCTGAATGTTTCACCATTCTTTGTCACTTCATCAATGACATATTCAGGCTTTGCAAACCAACCAATAAGTATACATGTAAGAAATGCTACAATTGGCAGAAGCAGACTGTTGCTTATAAAGTCACAGAATGTAAGGAAATCCATACCAAGTATAGTAACATGTGACCACACACCATTACCAAGCGAACAAGGCACTCCAAGAAGTACCGAGAATACTATTATTACTATACACGCCTTTATACGGCTTATTCCAAATCTGTCCATGAGCATTGAAGTAATAGCTTCCATGACCGAAACTGAACTCGTAAGTGCAGCAAAAAATACAAGTGCAAAGAACAAAAGTCCGATGATTCTTCCAGCCGTCATCTGCCCAAACACCTTAGGAAGTGTTACAAACATAAGACCTGCTCCACTAGCCTGCGTACCAGCCTCACCACTGAATATATACACTGCAGGAACAACCATCATACCAGCAAGAAGAGCAATTCCAGTATCAAATATTTCAATCTGGTTGACGGACTTTACAAGACTTACCTCATCCCTGGTATATGAACCATATGTTATCATAATACCCATTGCAATACTCATTGAATAAAACATCTGTCCCATAGCTGCACATACCGTCTTAAAAGAAAATTTGCTAAAATCAGGAAGAAGGTAATACTTTATACCTTCCGATGAACCTGGAAGTGTTATAACATATATACATATAACTATCGCAAGTACAATTAAAACAGGCATAAGAAACTTACTTACTTTTTCAATTCCTTTTTCTACGCCGGATATAACTATAACCGATGTCAATGCAAGGAATATAATAAAGAAAACAAGTGGTGTCCATTCCTGGCTTACAAAATTACCAAAAAATGAATCATTAGCTGCCGCAACATCCTGTCCGGTTGCAAATACAGTTACATACTTTGTAACCCAGCCACCTATTACGCAATAGTAAGGCAGGATAATTACTGGTATTATAAATGCTATAGGACCTATAAAGCCAAACCTCTTATCAACCTTACTATAAGCTCTTGTAGGACTTAGCTTTGTCTTTCTGCCAATAGCTATTTCCGTAGTCATTAATGTAAAACCAAATGTTAATGCAAGAACAATGTATACAAGAATAAATATTCCACCACCGTACTGCGCTGCAAGATAAGGGAATCTCCACAGATTACCAAGTCCAACTGCACTTCCGGCAGCAGCCAGCACAAAGCCTATACCCCCTGTAAAACTACCTCTTTCCTTTTTATTCATTATTAATATCCAAACCTTTCTGCTTATTTGCTGCTATTAAGATTTTATATAGTTTAAAACAGCAATGTTTATTTATTATTTCTATATTATAATTATCTTTTATTCATCAAATTCCGCGAGCACATAATATCCCCTGCTTGTTTCTCCAACTTCTTTTACAACTCCATGTCTGGACTTTAACCTGTCAGGAGTTGAATAATTACCCGACATTGCAACAGCTGGTTCTATCGTATAATAATAGCTGCTTGGAAGCTTCCCTTCTGTTATTTCTACCTCATCACCCGGTTTAACAAGATTAGGTCTGCTCATTGTGAATTCCATCTGCCTCATAACAATCCTCTTTTCCGCATATTAATATATAATTATGCAAACATTAATAATCTGCTGACACATTACGCAAAGCAACTTCATACAATATAATATAAGCCCTATATAACATTCTTATTATTCTTAAAGATTAATTTTTTCAAGGCATTTAACTGTATACTCTTCAAGCTTGTCTCTTAAAAATGCGTGACATTCTTCATCTATACTTATAGAATTATCCATAATGCTTTTTGCCGCATCAGATGCCTCTTTTAAAGTTGCTGCATCTGTATATATATCAGCTATCCCAAAGTCGAAATCTCCGCTTTGTCTTATACCAAAAAAGTCTCCTGGCCCTCTTAGCTTAAGATCCTCCTCGGCTATTTTGAATCCATCGTTAGATTTGTTAAGTATCTCAAGTCTCTGCTTTATCTGCTTAGACTTGGCTGATGTCACAAATATACAATAAGACTGATATCTGCCACGTCCGACTCTTCCTCTTAGCTGGTGCAGCTGTGCAAGCCCGAAACGTTCTGAATTCTCTACCATCATAACTGTACTGTTTGGGACATTAACTCCCACCTCTATAACAGTAGTTGAGACAAGAATATCTGTATCTCCCTGTACAAACCTTTCCATAATCTCATTCTTCTGTGATGCTTTCATCTTACCATGAAGATAGTCTATTCTGGCATCTGGTATCGCTTCTTTTAGTTTAGAAGAATAATCAACTACATTTTCTGCCTCTATGTTCTCGCTTTCCTCAACCATAGGACATATAACATAACATTGACGGCCCTCTTTAATCTGTTTTCCTATAAATGCATATGCATTTGGCCTGTACGATGTGTCAACAACACAGTTCTTAATCGGGAGTCTGTTTGCTGGAAGTTCATCAATAATTGATATATCAAGATCGCCATATAATATAATAGCAAGTGTTCTTGGTATAGGGGTTGCACTCATAACAATTATATGTGGATTTTCTCCTTTTTCAGAAAAAGTTTTTCTCTGGTTAACCCCGAATCTGTGCTGCTCGTCAGTTATCACAAGTGCAAGATTCTTATACAATACATTTTCCTGGATAAGTGCATGTGTACCAATAACTATATTCATTTCTCCTGACTCAAGCTGTTCATATACTTTTTTCTTAGCAGATTGTGTCATAGAACCAGTGAGTAATCCAACCTTAAGTTCTACTCCTGTCATCTTGAAAAGTTCATTCACAGATTCATACTGCTGGTTTGCAAGCACTTCAGTAGGAACCATCATAGCTGCCTGATATCCGGCAAAAGCAGTATTCATTAAAGCAAGAATCGCTATTATAGTTTTTCCAGAGCCTACATCTCCCTGTACAAGTCTGCTGGTTATATGCTTTCCAGCCATATTATCTTTGATTTCTTTCCATGTCCTTAACTGTGCATCAGTCAGTCTATATGGTAACTTTTCAATAAAATCATCCGTGCGCTTATCATTATTAATTATATAGTTATTAGGTATCCTTTCATTAGCAGACTTTAAATTCATAGTTGCAAGCACAAAAAGAAAAAACTCTTCAAAAGCTATTCTGTGTCTTGCCTCTATATAATCCTGCATACACTCTGGAAAATGTATCTTATGCACCGCCTGATTATGTTCTATCAGCCCATATTTATCCATAATAGCATCTGGAATAAACTCATGTTCCATTCCGGCCGAATACACTTCAATCGCCTGTTTCACAGCCTT
>DJDY01000203.1 GCA_002435585.1 Lachnospira sp. UBA5912 | reverse complement strand
TCAAGTCTGTTCTGAACAGCACCCATCTGTCCTCTTGCCTTAGATACTGTCTTGATTGCATTATCTATTGTTGTTGTGGCTTTCTTTGCGCCATCCTGTGTGCTCAAATCAACATTTTTTCCATCTACTCCAAGAGCTGCCGCACTCATATCACCAAGTGTAAAGCTCATTGTCTGGCCTTCATTTGCACCAATCTGAAGTTCAATACCACCTACGTTCTTTGATGATGATGTATCTGCTTTAAGCTTTATATCTGTTCCATCAACTTCTGATGCAATTCCTGTTTTAGTATTAACAAGACTTGACATTGCTTTTGCATCATCTTCATCTGGTGTTGTATTTGTTGTTACAACATAATTCACATCACTATAACCTGAATTCTTTAATGCCGCCTCTCCAGCAGCAGTAACATATGCAAATTTCTTTCCATTGACTTCAAATATTGAGTTTGCAGGATCTTCTGTACTTGCGCCTGTATAAACATTAAGTTTTGAAACATCTAATTTATTATATGTATCATTTCCTGTATCAGCTGTCTTTGTTACTGCTTGCGCATGCTGTGTCCCATTATTTTCTTCTGTAACAGCCTTTACAGCTGCACCTGCAGAACCTTTTTCCTTTGCTGTAAATGTAATTTGACCTGCATTATTTGTAATATCAAATACATCTGCCAGTTCTGTTTTTTGTAATTCTGCCACATATGCATCTCCAGATTTAGTAGCATCTCCAATAGTATACTCTGTTCCATCAGCGCCCTTTACCTTAGTATCAACTCCCGTTGCTGTGAGCGATACACTTACGGTCTTAGATGATCCATCTGCTGTTTGATATGTAACTGAAAATGAATTAACTTTTCCTGCTGTTGTTCCTGATGTTGCAGAATTTACAGCCGCAGTCTTAAATTCTCCCGCCGTTGCTGTCTGTTCTGTTACAGCACCATTAGCTTCTGCAACAGTATTTACCTTTGATTCCACTTTATTTCCTGACTGTGAACCGTCAAGTAACTTCATAGTGTTAAATTCTGTAGTTTCAGAGATTCTTGTAAGTTCGCTCTGAAGCTGTTCGATTTCGTTCTGTACTGCCTCTCTATCGTCATCTGTCTCTGTTCCGTTAGCTGCCTGTACTGAAAGTTCTCTCATTCTCTGAAGGATTGAATGAGACTCATTTAAAGCACCTTCAGCTGTCTGTATAAGCGAAATACCATCCTGGGCATTAGTTGAAGCCTGGTTAAGACCTCTGATCTGACCTCTCATTTTCTCTGAGATTGAAAGACCTGCTGCATCATCAGCGGCACGATTGATTCTGTAACCTGATGATAACTTTTCTGTTGACTTAGACTGTGCAGATGAAACTCCGCTTAACATTCTGTTAGCATTCATAGCTGACATATTGTGTTGTACTACCATAGTGTGTACCTCCGTGTAAATATAATATTTTTAATAGGGAATCCGTTCCCACATTTTTTATACCCCTGCCGATATCTCCAGAATATTTGTAATATGCTATATAGAAAATTGTTCATATTAATTATTTACTTACTCCCATGTAACATATTGCCTTTTTGACTTTTCCGGATATAACGCATATTTATTCATTTTCATAATATTGATATGCCTGCAGAATGTATAAAAACATTTATAATAAGCAGAACTTCCATGCTAATTCTGCGTATTATCTTTGTTTGCCATCTTGTCTTCTTTAATCAGACGGCGTATCTTGTTAAGTGTGTCTGGTGAAAGCTTTGATTCTGCATAATAAGGAGATATGAAACGTGAGGCTTCTTTGCCTTCCTTCTCTTTATTCCTTGCAAGAACCTTGCTCCTTACTATGTTCAGTTCCCTTGGTGCATCTATCAGAAGATGTATATTTCCTTCGGAACCTCCTGAATAAACAACCCTGATATCTTCACCTATGTTGATGAACTCACCAGGTTTAATCGTAAGCTTTAACATATAACCTCCTTGTTAACCTGTTATCCGCAACAATTTATCTTAAAATGTTGCATCCTTTTGAATTAAATGGAGGATTTGATATGGGAACAGCACAACCAATACGAAACGATAAAGAATTAGAGGCTTTTAGAAAGTACTATCTGGAGCAGAAACCGAATTACAGGAATTACGCACTTATATGCTTAGGTGTCAATTCGGCATTAAGAATAAGCGATATTCTGAAACTGAAATGGAGTGATGTATATGATTCCGGGAAAAAATGCTTTAAGAAACACATAATCGTGACGGAGAAAAAGACTGGAAAAGAAAACAGAGTTGCTATTAATACAAGTACAAAGAATGGATTGCAGACGTATCTTAACAGTCTTCACTACTTTGATGTAGAGGAATATATATTTATGGGGCAGAAAGAGCACACACATTTATGCCGGTCACAGGCATTCCGTATAATAAAACAGGCAGCGGCATCACTTAATATGGAGACAGGAATAAGCTGCCACTCTATGAGGAAAACTTTCGGATATTACGCATGGAAATACGGAACACCACCAGCAGTTCTTATGGATATATATAATCATTCATCATATGAAATAACTAAAAGATATCTGGGAATAAAACAAGATGATAAAGATTCAGTATTCTTAAGTGTGAACTTATAAATAACTTATAAATTCCAATAAGATTATTAAGTATGATTTGTAATAAGAATAAGATAAATAATTGTTAATCTTATATATAAGGTATACATCGAATTGCATGCAAGCATGCACCGACGATGATACCTTTTGACCCTTTAATCATATTATGTCATATAAAAATATTGTTCTATAATATTTTTATAATTTTATAAGTATTTATAGTTAAGTATTATTATTATGTGACGATATAGAATATGTAATTGAGTAGAACAAATATTCAAAGGATGCAACATTTTAAGATAAATTGTTGCATCCTTTTTTATATTAATTATATGAATTATAGAAGATTTTATTCAATATGTTTATTTCGCATCATAATTTGCGCTTTTTCATCCAAGAGCATAATAAAGTACTTTGTGCAAGCATAGCACTTTGTTATGCTCTTGGCTGTCACGGCTCATTGCTTGCTCACATTAGGAATATAATGCATGATACAGCTTCAAGAACTTTTCATCTCTTTGTGCTATTGTTTCTTCATCCTTGCCATCTGAATAATCATAGAAACCTTTCTTACTCTTAACTCCATACTCACCGGCATCATAATGCTCTTTCAGAAGTTCTGGAGGTTCTTTAGAATCGCACAGATCCTTACATAGATACTCACTTACATGATAAAATGTATCGATACCACCTAAATCAACTACTTCAAGTGGACCAAGGCACGCATATCTGAAGCCAAGTCCATATTTCATGACGTCATCTATGCCTTCACTTGATACGACACCTTTCTTAACCAGATCCAGTGCTTCCCTGAGTACAGCCAGCTGAAGTCTGTTAGCTGCGAAGCCAAGAACATCTTTATTGACAATTACAGGCTTCTTCTCTATCTTGAGAGCTAACTGATAGATAGTCTGCGCAACCTCATCTGTTGTATTATCACCTTTTATGATTTCAATAAGTGGAACAAGATGAGGTGGGTTAAACCAGTGCATACCTATGAATCTTTCTGGTTTCTTAACCGACTGGGATAATCTGTTAATAGAGAGACCGGATGTATTCGTTGTAATAATCGCATTATCATTTATAATCTCTGATATAGTCTTGTAGAATTCATCTTTAATCTCTACTTTTTCTGTAAGATTCTCTGCTACAAAATCACAGTTCTTAAAGCACTCTGTTGAAGTTGTATATGTTATGGATTTAAGCAGCTTGTCTGCGGTCTCTCTGTCCATATCTCCAGACTTCACAAGAGTCTCAACATTTTCCCTGATTCTGTTTTCTGCTCTCTTAAGGCTCTCTTCCCTATGGTTATACAGTGTAACATTATCGAAGTACTTTGCATATATCTGTGCCATAGATGAACCCATTGTACCTGCTCCTGCAATTACAATATTATTAATTTCCATGATAATCTCCATTTCTGCACACATTTTGCACATATTGAGTTTGTGTCAAGTGTGCGCTGGCACAAATCCAATGTGTGAAAAATCCAAAATCGATAATTCACATCAAAAGCGGAGCAATACTCACGCATCACTCCGCTTTCAAGAGGAAAAACTTATATTAAATTCTATATTAGAAGTCTACCTCTGTATCATAGTAGCAACACTTGAGGAGCTTCTCCATCTCTTCCTGACTAGGCTGACGTGGGTTAGAACCTGTACATGCATCCTTAATAGCATTAGCTGCTACTTCTGGAAGCTTAGCAAGGAATTCATCCTCTGGAACGATTCCCTGTTCTGCTGGAAGTCCACCCTCACCATAATGCTTAATACACTGTGGAATATTAAGTTCATCATTCATCTTACGAAGCATAGCGATTAAGTTATCAATCTTAGCCTCTGTTGTATCTCCACCTAATCCTAAGAAATCTGCTATGTATGCATAACGCTTAGCTGCTGTCTCATCCTTAGAGTTATACTTGATAACCTTAGGAAGATACATAGCATTAGCTGCACCATGAATAATATGTCCACCTGAGAATGCTGCACCTGTCTTATGTGCCATAGAATGAACGATACCAAGTAATGCGTTAGAGAATGCCATACCAGCAAGGCACTGTGCATTGTGCATTGCATCTCTCTTCTCCATATCTTCATTATATGAACCTACAAGGTCATCCTTAATCATCTGCATAGCATGAAGTGCAAGTGCATCTGTATAATCGCAGTTAGCTGTAGATACATAAGCTTCAATAGCATGTGTCATAGCATCCATACCTGTATGTGCTACAAGCTTCTTAGGCATAGTCTCTGCAAGTTCTGGATCTACGATAGCAACATCAGGAGTAATCTCAAAGTCTGCTAAAGGATACTTAATACCTTTCTTATAGTCTGTTATAACTGAGAATGCTGTAACCTCTGTAGCTGTACCTGATGTAGATGAAACTGCACAGAAATGAGCTTTAGTACGAAGCTTAGGTAAACCGAATACCTTGCACATATCCTCGAATGTTGTTTCTGGATATTCATACTTAATCCACATAGCCTTGGCTGCATCAATAGGAGAACCACCACCGATAGCTACTATCCAGTCTGGCTGGTATTCTTCCATAACCTTAGCACCCTTCATAACTGTATCAACTGAAGGATCTGATTCGATACCCTCGAATAACTTGACTTCCATGCCTGCTTCTTTCAGATATTCCTCTGCTCTCTGAAGAAATCCGAAACGCTTCATTGAACCACCACCAACACAGATGATAGCTTTCTTTCCTTTAAGAGTCTTAAGTGCTTCAAGAGCTCCCTTACCATGATATAAATCTCTTGGTAATGTAAAACGTACCATAATCCTGTACCTCCTAAAAATAAAATAAAATAATAAGTGATTAATCTGGATTAATATAATATATACTAGTCCACCGGTTGCACCCCAATGCAATCATTTTGTCTAATTGATTGTTAATTCTCTAACAATCTTTATGTTTATAGTATATACCCCTTTTTTTATTATTTCAAGTATATACATAATAATTTATTGTTTTTTATATGTTTTTATTACTAATTTTACACAATATATGACTTATTCGTTTTTATTTTCTATATATATTGTTTTTATATTAATATTTCTGAATATAGTTATTTGATTATGCAAATTCCTATTAAATAAATTATTCTTCAATAAATTATATTCTGATAAATTATTTTTTATTATTATAAACATCAAAAAGTCCTATCGCATATACACGATAGGACTTTTTAATCTGTCATTATATAATGTAATAGAAAAAACCTTTTGCCATTACGGCATTATATTACTATTATCTTGATATTTATTATCTTAATATTATCCGATAACTTCCTTAACTGTCTTAACAACATTATCAACTGTGAATCCAAAATGTTCAAATAATGTAGCTGCAGGACCTGAAGCGCCAAAGCCCTCCATAGCAATAACCTTTCCGTCAAGACCTACATACTTATACCAGCCAAAGTCAGAAAGTGCTTCAACTGCAACTCTCTTTCTTACAGCATTTGGAAGTACACTTTCCTTATATTCTGCTGACTGCTTATCGAAAAGCTCCATGCTTGGCATACTTACAACTCTTACATCTATGCCATCCTTCTTAAGTTCTTCCTTAGCGTTAACTGCAAGACTTACTTCTGAACCACTTGCAATGATGATTGCATCTGGCACTGCCTTATCAGAATCAGCGATTATATAACCACCCTTTAATGCATCCTTTGATGAACCTTCCATCTGTGGAAGATTCTGTCTTGTAAGAACAAGTCCTGTTGGTCCGCACTCATTCTCAATTGCATACATCCAGGCTGCTGCTGTTTCTGTTCTGTCACATGGTCTGAATACTGTAAATCCAGGAAGCGAACGGAACGCTGCAAGCTGCTCAACTGGCTCATGTGTTGGACCATCTTCGCCTACACCGATACTGTCGTGTGTGAATACATATGTTAAAGGAAGCTTCATAAGTGCTGTAAGTCTTGCCATTGGCTTAACATAATCACTGAATACAAAGAATGTTGCAACGAAAGCCTTAAGTCCACCGTGAAGCATAAGTCCGTTACCAATAGCTGCCATAGCCTGCTCTCTTACACCGAAATGAAGATTGCTTCCTGCATAGTTATCCTTAGAGAAGTCTCCTGCATCCTTCATATTAGTCTTATTAGATGGTGCAAGGTCTGCTGAACCACCTATAAGATTAGGCATAGACTTCTTTATCATATTAAGTATAGTTCCACTTGTGCTTCTTGTTGCTTCTGGCTTATCGCCCTTTGCCCAGTACTCTTTTGAATTGAATAAATCGGACATATCATATCCATCAAAGTAATTATCCCATAACTCCTTCATCTCTGGATATTTTTCTGTATATGAAGCAAAAAGTTCATTCCACTTATCCTCTGCCTTTGCCATATTATCAGCAAGTTTTCTGTAATGATCGTATACTTCCTGTGGAACTTCGAAATCTCCCTTGCAAGGCCATCCGATATTTTCCTTAAGTGCTGCAACATTATCAACACCAAGTGGCTCACCATGTGCACTTGCCTTACCCTGCTTGGCAGGACAGCCATATCCGATAAGAGTATTAACCTTAATAAGTGAAGGTCTTGTCTTATCTGCTTTAGCTTCTTCAATAGCCTTACCTATAGCTTCAAGGTCGTTACCATCTTCAACTTCTATTGTCTGGAAACCAAATGCCTTGAATCTTGTAACAACGTCCTCTGTAAATGCAATATCTGTGCTTCCCTCAATAGATATATTGTTAGAATCATAGAACACGATAAGCTTTGAAAGTCCTAATGTTCCAGCAAGTGAAAAGCACTCTGATGAGATGCCTTCCATCATACATCCATCTCCACCTAATACATATGTATAATGGTCAACTACCGGATAACCTTCCTTGTTGAATACAGATGCAAGATGAGCCTCTGCCATAGCCATACCTACTGCCATAGCCATACCCTGTCCAAGTGGTCCCGTTGTAGCTTCAACACCAACCGTATGTCCATATTCAGGATGTCCTGGTGTTAAAGAACCAAACTGTCTGAAATTCTTCACTTCATCAAGTGAAAGATTACCTATTCCAAAAAGATGGAATAAAGAATATAAAAGCATAGAACCGTGTCCACCTGAAAGAACGAATCTGTCTCTGTTAACCCACTCTGGGTTCTTTGGGTTATAGTTCATATGCTTTGAGAATAATTCATAAGCAATAGGTGCTGTTCCAAGTGGCAGACCAGGATGTCCTGAGTTAGCCTTCTGAATTGCATCAGCAGATAATACTCTGATTGCATTTACTGACATTTCTTCGATATTCATATTAATCTCCATTCCTGCGCACATTTTTCACATTTTACACATAAGAAGTTTGCATCAAGTGCGCTCAGACACAAATCCAGTATATAAAAATATGCTATATAATATATCTATTCTATCATATTTTCACACTATTCTTAATTATTCTTTAATTTACTCAATCTTTAAAGTCTGCTTCTGTAAGGAATATTACATCACCATTATCGCTACGCTTCTTCTTAAGACCACCGAAGAATCTTCTTGATGCTCTCTTTTCTGAATTGGCGATAGCCTTGTTGATAACTTCCTTTATATCATCAAGCTTTATATTATCATTCATGTTATGAAGCTTATCTATCTTTAAGTAAAGCTCAAGAAGTGCATCATCATCGACTTCATACTGTCTCTTTCTTGCAAATCTCTTGGCCATCTCCACAAGTTCGTTAACATTGTACTGCTTAAGTGTTATCTTATGGTTAAATGTTTTCGTAAGGTCAGGATTAAAGTTAAGAAGTACATTCATCTCAGCATCTGAATCTTCAAATATAACTATCATCCTGTCTGTATCTTCCTGCATACATGAAACTATTTCATTGATTCTCTTTGGCTGTATAGTTCCGGCTCCTTCTACAATAAGAGCAGTTCCTTTAAGCTTACCCATAGCCTTGCTTATACCTCTCTGGTTAATGCTTTCTCCAGAAGTTTTGGCAATCTTTTTAGGCTTATCAGGATAAACATAATTAATAGCTCTTACAATTGTTCTTGCAAGATCTGTCTTATCTGAGCTTGAATTACCTGATATAAGTATGTTACCTCTTGAAGATGTACTCATATTCATTTCTTTATCAAGTGATTCAAACAACTCAACAAGCTGTGCTTCAAGGCCTGGCATTTCCCTGTACTTTCTAAATATCTTTGCCAGTTCTCCAGAAAGCTTCTTATCTGGCTGCTCATCTATATCAGCCAACTGATTTTCATTCTCCTCAGCCTTGCCAGAATATATATCAGATGTAGAATCAGCTGCCGCTGTCTCTTTCTGCTGCATTACTTCGTTGTTATCTACTGTATAACCATTGTCAGGCGTACTTTGCCTGTATCCCTTAAGCACCTCATCTGTTACAGGATTAAACTGTGCAGTATTAAGCGTAAGTTCTTCATTAACATCAGCATCATTCGCTGGCTCTTGCTGGCTATATTTTTCTTCTTCCTGCGCTTTTTCTGCCTTTGTTTTAATGTTATTATCGTTTTCTGATGCTTCACTCTGCACTGCTTTTTCTGCATTCTCAAGTTCTCTTGCTGTATCCTGTTCAAGAATAAATGCAGCCTTGCCTGTTCTCATTGCAAGGTCTCTCTTAACTGAATCAAGAGTAATCTCTGCTTCCGCTGCTCTCTTAGCTTCTGCTTCATCGAATTCCGCACCCTTATTCAGGGCTTCTTCCTTCTTCTTGGCGATTATACGCTCATAAGCCTCGCTCTTTTCATCCTTTTCATCAAGCATGCGTTCAAGCTCTGCTTTAGAGAATTCTCTTGTATCCTGTTTTCCATATTTTTCTTCTCTCACAGATTCCATCCAGTCCATAATGCTTAACTGGCCTTCTATCTGCTCATCTTCACCAGTATGTTCCTGCTCTTCTGCCGATTCATCTGATCCACTACTCTGCGCTGTTGCTTCTTCCTGTGAAGCTTTTGCATCATTACCATCAGCCTGTGTAACAGTTTCCACTCTCTTAAATGGTGGTCTGAAAGTTTCTTCCTGCTCATCCTCAATCAGGTCTTTTACATTATTAGCAAGTTCCTCCTGAAGATTGTGCGTATCATAGATACTGTAGTTTGGAACAGAAACTTCTATATCCATAGCTTCTGCTTTCTCATCTATACGTTTCTGTGCTGCACGTCTTGCCTCTTCTTCGTCTTCCCTGCTTATTTTTTCACAGTTGTTCTCTATATTCTTCTTAGCATTCTCTATAAGTTCCTTAAGTGATAATGAAGCCTTAGTTACATTGTCTTTAAAGCTTGCATCTGTATTCTGCCCACTGACTGTGCCACCTTCATTCATCAGCGTAGATGTGCTTATGTCTTTCGATATTGCTCCTGCTGTTTCTTTCTTAGCTTCATTCTGACGTTCAAGAGCTTTTACAATAGATTCCTTAAGAGCCTTATTCTGGTTGTTCTGAACAAGATCTATAGATACACCACTAGCTGAAGCAGTTTCACCATCATTTACTGACTGTTCTGCTGTTTTTGCTGTTAGTTTCTGCTTTTCTTCTGACTTTGCATCTGATGTTGTCTCTAAGCTTACATCCACACTTTCTTGTGTTTTTGTTCCTGGCTTAACGTTAGTGGATTTTTCATTACCTACCACATTATACCCAGTACTATGTTCTGCCTTTTTATCTTGTTCTGTCTTTTCATCTGTTGCTGATGACTGTGAATCTGCTACACTATCATCTTCTGCAAGTACATCACCAACTTCATCTTTTTTAATACGTGCAAGTTCTTTCTGCTCCATGAAAAGCCTTTCCTTGTTGGCTTCCTCATCAGATTTTCTTGCATTAATCTCCTTAAGAATCTGTTTCTGCGTATTAGAAAGGTTTACGCCCAGTTTTTCCTTGAGTTTTACGGCATTCTCAACATATATGCCATCCTGGAACCACAGAACAAGGTTATCACATGTCTTGATGCAATCCTCCTTACGTCCTGTTTTATAATACAGATTCGCAAGCTCATACATATATTTCTCGTCTATTTCTGATTCCTTGTATTCCTCAAGTATTCTGACAAGCTCCGTGTCTGGTGCACCCTGTGCCCTTCTTAAATCATAATAAAGAATATACTTATTAACATCATGTGCAGACATTTTGGCATATTCATTATACAACTCTTCTGCATTCTCGAAATCATTCACTTTGATAAAGAATTCTGTAAGCTTATATATAAGCTTTCTTCCACCAAGATTACGGTTATAAGCAAGTATTGCCATATCTCTTGCTTCTTCATAATCTCCTGCTGCTTCCTGGACATTAATAACTGTTGCAAGTGTTGACCAGTCCTTTACCTTATTCCAATTCATCTCCTTGGCTATAGCTGCTGCCTGCTTATATTCTTTCTTTGCTGCAAGCTTCTTAATCTGTTCCAACTTTATATTAAACTCGTATTTATCCACGTTAAAGACCTCCAATGTGTCAATGTATCAATGTACCAACAAATTGACCCTCATATCTAAACACTCCGTATAATTTTATCACAGTGCGGTATTGTTGTAAACCGCCAGTTAATGTAAAAACGCCTTGTATATTAATGTAAAAAATACTCTTAAATGTAACCTGGCTACAGTAAAAATACAGTGCTTAAATCTAATTAAATAAAATCGAAGCTGGCCTGTTCATAATTCATACGTGTATATTCAAGTTCCTGTTCCTTAACGTTGCTATAATAATCAACGACCACAGTCTGTTGTCTGTTATCAGCCATCTTCTGGCCTAATATATAATTCACGTCAAAACGTGATGTTATTGCTGGTGTTGCACCTCTCGCAGGAACAATAAGCTGTATATGATTAACCGCCAGAAGCTTGAATATAGGTTCCCATATATATATATCCTTGGCTGCGCCAAATGGATTATCTATAAATATTGTATTACCCGTAATCCCACCATCTGATACTGTATTAATGTTAGATAT
The DNA here is from genome assembly GCA_002435585.1 of Lachnospira sp. UBA5912. Classification (GTDB taxonomy): domain Bacteria; phylum Bacillota; class Clostridia; order Lachnospirales; family Lachnospiraceae; genus Lachnospira. Next base: position 35,491 of record DJDY01000203.1, on the reverse strand, counting down.
ATAATTAATTATTGCTATAAGGAACTGTATATATATACCTTGCGACTGTCCAGTTGAACCAACCGCTTCCTCATATCTTAGATACCTGCTCTGGTCTTTTATCCTCTCTCTCTTGTACAGATTAATCCTTATTGAATTCATATCTGTGACTATAACAGAGAACAGCCTCTTCCATGTAAGTCTGTTACGTATATATCTGAATCTTTCATCCTGATTTTTAAAGCTTTCTGCTGCTTCTATAGTCTCATCTATATAACCTGACATTTTCTCTTTATATTCGCTTTCTTTAACATAAGGAATAACAAGACTTATGATTGATATATCTTCATTATCCATTTTGATATGTGAAAGCTTTGGGAGTCTTTCAAGTTCTGTACGAATGTTACTGCATGTCTGTATACAACGATTTTCGAAGTTATCCTTTATCTTTTCCATATCTTCGATGCCTTTATGAACCCTGGTCTTTTCAAGTTCAATATAACTGTTCGTCTCATCTATTGACACTATCAATGTATGTGTCTGCTGTTCATCCTTTGGCATATTGACTGACATGCTTATCTGTGTTGCAAGATCATCCGCATTATATTTTTTAAGTTCATCTATAAGCTTTGCCTTATATCTGGCGAATTCATCTACCTTTTTATATTCAAGCTTAAGAATTGACGAATATTCTTTAGCAGTCTGCTCATATTCTTTGTTCAGCTTACTATAGTCAGAATATTTTATGTCTGTTTTTTTCAATGTTTCTTCATCTGGAACTTCTATTCCTGCATTGGTCATTATTCTTTCTATATCTTTTCTGCACACCTGGATATCCTTAAGTTCGCCCTCAAGCTTTTTCCCTGCACCGGCCTCTTCTTTAAGCTTCTTCTCCAGCGAATTAACTATAATAATATTATTATTAACATAATCATCCGGATTATCACACTCAAACTCTTCATAAACACCGAATCGTTCTTCTATCTGCGAAACCGCATATGAAACACTTCCTTCTATTCTGTTAAGCATAGCCTCTTTCATACCAAGCTCTCTGTCCGATTCACTATACTCATTCTGAAGTTTTTCAAGTTCATCTGATATCTCATGAAGTTTTTCTGCACTGCTTACAGATATCTTTCCCTGTGCATATAACTCTTTAAGATTCTCAATACTTTCACCTCTATAGCCAATAGAATCAATACATTTTTTCATTGATAATTCGAGATGGCTCTTGAGTGCCTCCTTATCTGTAAGGTCTGCATTCTTATTCATAAGTATATCTTTAAGTCCGGTAAAACGTCCTGTGAGCTCCCTGATGTCTTCATCTGTGTATTCTTTTGCAGTGTTTTCTACAGATACTTTATCTGAAACATCTGCATCTGCCACAGTATTATCAGAATCTGCCACTGTTAATGTACTGTCTGATGAATCTGCATTTTCTGCCATTAACGTGCCATCCTGTGAATCTATATTTTCAGAGTAGAATTTAGAGAAATTATTCTCCCAGTTATACACAAGCTCTGTGTATCTTTTGTCTGCATTATCCTTGTACTCATTAGCCTTTATATATTCTTCCCTCATCTTATCAAGATGTGCCGCACACTCTATTATTGTACGTTCTGCTTTGGCAAGTTTATCATTATATATCTTTAACTGGCTTTGCTCTTCTGATACCTCTTCATACAACGCCACAATATTTTTAAGACCTTCTATCTGTTTTGCAAGTTTCTCTGACTGTTTCCTGAAATCATCAAGCTTAGCTGTATCGGTCTGTTTTTTCTCCTTATATGCATCTGTGCCACCAACAATCTTAGAAAGCTGTTCTTCAACATTCGCAAACTCATCTTTTGCATTTTCAACAGCCTTTATATGCGCATTTCCTGCAATAGCCTCATATTTAACAACAAATGTGTAGTCTTCCCATACTATCTGTTTTCTCTCACTTAGCTTCTGCATGGAAACATTTATATTATCCAGTTCTTCACTAGCTGTCATAATCTCTACGTTTCGTTTTGCATCATCCCTTAAGAAGTCCATACCCTTAAATGCGAACACTATCATATCCTTATCTATAGAAGTTTTCGTATCTTTTAATATCTTCTCACTGATAACAGGATATATCTGTGTGCCTCTTCCAAATGCACTAAGCGCATCGTTATTCTTAACTCTGTCAAAATCATTCTTAACAACAAAACCATATTCAGCAAAAGGAATTCTTTTCAGCAGTTCTTCACGTTCAGATTCGTTAAGTTGTGAAACCCACTCATGACCTTCAACTACATCTTCACCATACATATTACAAAGGTAATCTTTAAACACATTTCTTTCAGGACTATCCATATAATATGAACCAGCCTTCAATGCTTCTATATATTTGTTAAGCTTATCATATGCCCTTGATTGTTCATTGTATTCTGTGTTCATCTTCGTGTATGCAGCAAGAATAGCTTCATCAAGATCATCTGCCAGCTTCACTCCATATACACGTTCTATATCCGAAAGTCTGTCAGCATTATCTCTTAGCATCTGCGACTGTTCATCCATCCTTAAGATGCTTTCTTCAAGCAGATTCTTTCGTGTTTTAAGAAGATTAATCTGTTCCTGAACCTTATAGATCTGTTTCGTATCTTCTTCGATTTCTTTCTGGATATTATCTATATCAGCATTAATATCTGCCATATGGCTGCTGCATTTTTCAAGTTCTTCACCGGCTGTATCTGCAACAAGTACTCCATACTCTCCACAAAGCTTTTGTTGTTTTATCTCATTTTCGCCTATCTTTTCCTGCAGATTATCCCTTAAGCCTAAAACAACTGCACAATCCTTTTCAGCATTTCTATGATTATCCTTTGCCTCTTCAAGCATGTCATAGGCCTGCTTCTCATCCTGCGCTGCGGTCTGTGTCATGTCTTTGAATTCTTTAATATGCTTTTCATAATACACTTTATACTCACCCGCAAGCTCTGCAAGTTCAGATGTTATATCCTCATCTTCCCTCATCCTGTTATCAAGTGCAGTATCAACCTTTAACAGTTCTTTTTCATATCCTATGTAATCACAGTAATCATTAGCAGATTCCATAAGCATCAGGCGCTTTTTTACATCTTCTATCCTGTTTTTTTTCTGTGTAAGAACATCCGTAGAATTCTTTACAAGCACTTCTATCTCTCTTAACGACTTCTTTTCAGAAAGTACCTTAGCAACTGCGATGTTTTTCTTCTTTTCTTCAAGTTCCTTTAATGTTTCTGCATTCTTCTTATCATGTGCATCAAGCTCTGATTGTTTATCTGATGCCATCCTGACGGCTGATGCATACATTTTGTATAACGATTCTTCTGTCTTTTTCTTATTACCATAAAATTCGTTATATGTACCAACATATTCTTTAAAATGGCCGAGTACTTCCATCTGGTTATCATAATTACTTATCTGGCTGTTCTTTCTTGACAATTCTATAAGTTTATCCTTTATATCAAGAAGTGTCTGCGCCATCATGGTGTCATCATTATCAACAGACAGCCTGTTGTTATAGGACTTCTGTATGATCTCCTCTATAAGAAGATCCTCTACAACCTTACGGCTTGTCCTGTAGTTCGTTTCAAAATATGTTCTTACATGGCCTTCTGTTTTATTAATCCCTCTTACTATCTCCCATGCACTTTCATATATGCCATATTTTGATATAAAGCTCTGATAATCACCTTTCCTGTCAAATATATGAACCTCAATACCTTTATCTTCTTTAGTCACATCCCTCAGGTAAGCCTTAAGCCCATTGTATGTAACTCTCTCTCCATCATGGGCAAGCGGAAGATTCTTTATATCATTGGCTCCGAACTGTTTGTAAAATATACAATAATTAAAATATTCTATACTTGTATTATCCTGTGAAATAGCACCTGAATATGATGACGATGAACCCAATACATCCAAAGCCGTTGTATTGCGGACCTCTTTCATCTCTGACTCTTCTCTTTCCTCTGCACTTCTTGCCTTTCTTGCACAGAAGCCTGTAGTCATATATCTATAGCCATCTCTTTGACAATGTGAATCAAGCTTCCACTCTACAAGTGAGTGTATGCATGTATTGCCACTGCCTTTTCTGAACAGTTTCTCTATTGGCTGTTTCTCATCAAGAGTACAGTTTGGTATCATATTCTGCATAAGAAGCAGCATAAGAAGACTCTTACCACCACCATTGGCAAGATCATATATTGTGTTTCTGCAGTTAAAACGCATCATAAAATCATCATAAAACTGCGTACCAAAATTATACTTTACATTATTAACCCTGACTCTGTTAATCTGTGGCATATATACCTCCTTGTTTTTACGAAGTAAAAATGCGACTGCTTTATATTTTGTCCTGCATAATCTCCGCCATACGTCCCTTATATTCGTCAAAATAATTCTCTATAAGTGCTTTGAATCTATCCGTTGGATAGAATCTGTTCTGTGCTTCCATAAGAAGCTCCTGTGATACGCAGAAATTAAGTGCAATCTTAACAAAACCCGTTTTAGAATTCTTCGCTGCCCTTACATCAGCTGTATCATTGACAGTTATTACCGGAAGTGCATCCCAGCTTAATGCTATCTGTTTAAAGCTGTTCTCCTCAATATCATCTATTATCATTCCAGACTTTCTGTCTATTATGGATGATACCGAAGAATCTACATTTTTTACAATATCCTCAACCTTCACAAACTCAGCATATGTTGTGCTTGCCGAGTCTGTATAGAACTCCGTAATTATGTTATATATTATAAAATAAACAAGATATAATTCCCTGTTTACTCTTAATCCAAGCCTATTTCTTAATTCTTCATTTGTGTAACCAAACACTTTGTTATTATCCCCGGCACTTACATATAAACCATTATTATATTCATATATATTAAGATTGAATTTCTTAAGTGACATATGAACTATGTCATACACTTCTGCGTTTGTATTGTACTCCTGATAAAGCTGGCTGTTATCTCCACGCTCGCTTACCTGTTCACCCATTATCAGCCTCGATACTATATCAAGCGCCTTGTCCAGATTCCTGTTTTCCATATGCCCTCCTGTCTTATGGCTGAAATTATATGTCTGTTTCCTCAATCCTCTGACATCCTCATTTCCAATCAGCTGCTATCAGTGCTTTTACATACATTTAGCAAAAGCTATATTGGAAATCTGTATATTCTGATTATCAGAAGCCTCGTAAGACTTATTATTCTGCGGCTGTAATTCTAACATCCTATCTGTCGACCGTAATTCTGCCGTATTATCTTGTGACTGTAACTCTGTCATATTATCTGGTGACTGTAATACTATCGTATTATCTGACCGTTTTTCACCAACTAATAATTTATCACCCTTGATTATCCTGAAATGTTTCTTTTCTTTTCCTCGAAAATTCTCCTCAAGTATGCCATCAAGAAACGTTTCACTGTGCATATCATCACCGCCGACTATGTATTCATCACGCTGGCACAGATTGACAAAGAATGCATAATAATCAGCATTCTTAAGTATCGCCGCTCCATATGCCCTGCTCATATATTCTCCAAATTTATCAAGTGTTAATATGTCCGATTTTTTCAAACACACTTTATCAATACACATAAGAAGATTGGTCATCATAAATGTATAATTGTGTTTTATTCTCTCATCCTCAACCTCATCTTCATATACAATCTTTGCTGGCTCTTTAGTATTAACATACTCTTTTTTCTCATATTTTTCAGGCTTTACCATAAGTGCTTCATCTATTATCTTAAGGTCTATTGTCTTTTTGATGTTAAGCTTAAGCAGCGGCTCTATCATATACTTAAGTGCTTCTGCATTATCTTTCTTTATCATATCCGACAGTGCTGTGGCAAAATCCATATGTGGGCGCAGTCTTGAAAGCTTTGCTCTCCTTACTGCCTCATCTGTTGTATTCTGCATCTGAGTGCAGTCTCTAAGCAGTTCTGCATGTCTGTTCATGGCTATCTTTAACTGGTCTTCAAGATAATGTATCTCTTTCATTGTCCTATAGTAGCTGTCTGTTCCCGACGCCGATGCTTCCAGCCTTGATATTGCCTTATCTATAAGATCCTTATTCTTTTTAAATAGTTTTTCCTCATCATTGAACCATTTCATGCCAGTACGTACAAAATCCTCATATGCATCTATGCCAGCATTAACATCCTGTGAAAGTACTTCCATAACTTCCATTTTACGCAGCTTAAGCCGTCCTACTTCTTCGTTGATTCTCTCAACAACCTCTACTCCACCACGAAAATTATTCGAATTAATCATCTTTTCAAGAAGAAGCTGTGAAACGCTTATCCTGCTTTCATCTTTTATCTCCTTGGTATCAAGATAGAACTCAACTGCATCTGAACTTATTGAATACCACACTGTATTATCTCTTATTGTGCTTTCAACAAGCTTCATTCTAGATAATCTCTTCTTATGCTCAACAGGATCATAATACCTGAATTCGAATGGTCTGCCTTCATTTTTTATCTTATCAAATACATAATCTGCTGCTTCCCTGCATTCTTCATCTGACAGCTTAAGATCAAAATCCCTTTTCACAAGCATTTTAAAGAAATCAACATATTCTTTATGAGTAACATCCTTTTCCTTGAAATTATTCTCTTCAATAAAAAAACGCAGAACCGCCATAAGAATATATCCCATATCAAGAGTACTGTACTTTCCATCCCTGTACTGTTCAAATGAAGCATCCATTAGCTTAAAAAAAGGATAATACTTCTTAAGATTAAGCATTCTTTCTCTATGATCTGTGATTATCTCTCCTATCATATTTTCTGCCATAACACACCTCATTCTTATATATCGTATATCGGTTCTATATTCTTATATTGATTCTGCTTCGCATGACTGTTCGTTCGTTAGTGGCGTTGTGCTCACTACATCACAGCTCTGTTCTTCCATCTAATGCTCTAAGGAGGGTAACTTCATCTATATATTCAAGGTCGCCTCCTACTGGCACACCACTCGCTATCCTGGTAACCTTTATTCCAGCCTGTTTTATCATCTTGCTTATGTACATGGCTGTTGTCTCACCTTCCAGGTTGGAATTAGTTGCTATGATGACCTCATCAACGTCCTTCTGAAGCCTTTTCATAAGCTCGGCAAGCTTGATATCTGATGGTCCTATTCCAAGCATAGGACTTATAGCACCATGAAGGACATGATACACACCCTCATACTTGCCTGTCTTTTCATATGCTGCCATATCCCTCGTATGTTCTACAACCATAATCTGCTTATGGTTCCTGTTGGGATTCTTACATATAGGACATAGTTCATCATCTGTAAGAGTAAAACATTCCTTGCAGTAATGTACATTCTCCTTGGCACTTATCATGGCATCAGCTATCGACTGTACATCTTCCTTAGGCATATTTATAATGTGAAATGCCAGGCGCTGGGCGCTCTTAGCCCCAACCCCTGGTAATCTTGACAACTGTTCTATTAACTTATTAATATGACCGCTGTATATGTCCATTAGAAAAGGCCTCCGCCAAGTCCTGAAAGACTGCCTGTAATCTTAGACATAGATGCCTGTGACTCTTCCTCACACTTACGGAGTGCCTCGTTAGTTGCGGCAACGATTAAGTCCTCCAACATTTCTACATCATCTGGATCAACTGCTTCAGGGTCAATCTTAACCTTAGTAACTTCTCTCTTACCAGTTACAGTTACTTCAACAACTCCACCACCTGCTGTTGCTGTGAATTCCTTTGTTTCAAGAGCGGCCTGCTGCTCCTCCATCTGTCTTTGCATTCTCTGTGCCTGTTTCATAAGATTGTTCATATTACCAGGCATTCCTCCTGGAAATCCACCTCTTTTAGCCATTATATAAATTCCTCCTTATCATCTACTTCTATATTCATCCCAACAAGCTCTTCAAGTGCTACATAACGCTTGTTAAAATCTTCATCTTCATCCATCTTGGTTACTACGATTCTTACAGATATGCCAGTTCTTTCTTCTATGAGTTCCTCTAACATAGTCACTGTTTCTTCCCTGCTTACAGCATTGTAACCACTGAGTGATTTTATCATAATCTCAAGACTATTGCCATCCTCTGTAACAGTAACATATGCCTGTTTTAAGAAATTCATAAGAAGTGCATCATCTATAGATGCAATTATCGTATTCCACTGTGATGCAATCTGCTTTATATCATCTGTCACCGCATCATAGCTTCTTTTAATTACTGGCTTATTATCGTTACTATTAACTCCATCTGCCGCGAATCCTTCTTGACCTGTTCCTGACATATTACTGCCATTCGTTCCGACCGGCATATAAGCAAATGACCCCTGCTTCAATGCATTAAGCATACCATCAGGAAGTTCTCCTGAATTAAGCTTTCCTATAACCTGCATAGCATCACTAAGCTGTGTTTCAAGTGTATTGATACGTCCGGCAAGCTCTGTCATATCAGCTGGCTTTTCCATAGCTGGTCTCATCAGCTTTATAAATGTAACCTCTGCCTTTACCCTCTTCTGTGTTGATGTTTTCATATCGTTAGAGAGTTCTGATAATACTCTTATATGTCTCATAAGTGTATCTACATCCGCTTCTTTGGCATCTTCTATCATATCTGCTATATTATCTTTAGATACCTCGATTACATCCTCTATCTTATCAGTATCCTTAGTAGTCTTTATAAGTAAAAGATTCCTCAGATACCATATAAAATCCGTAACAAACTGTGATAAATCACGTCCCTGCATGATAATATCTTCCATAAGGCTCATACAGCGTGCCACATCATTTTCTCTTATCGTCTTGTACATGTTGCTGAATATAGCTGTATCTACTGCACCAAGTACATCAAGCACATCATCATACTTAAGCTCCTCACCAAGATGAAACGCTATGCACTGGTCAAGAAGACTGAGTGCATCTCGCATTGAACCATCTGCGGCCTTAGCTACATACCTGATAGCCTTATCTTCAACAACTATATTCTCAGCTTTCATAAGCTCTGACAACCTGTCGGCTATCGTTTCTATTGATATTCTATGGAAATCATATCTCTGACACCTTGACATAATAGTTATAGGTATCTTTGCCACCTCTGTTGTAGCAAGTATAAATATAACATAAGCTGGTGGTTCCTCAAGTGTCTTAAGAAGCGCATTAAACGCTCCTATGGAAAGCATATGAACCTCATCGATTATATATACTTTATACTTTCCCTCTGTTGGGGAATACTGTACTTCATCCCTGATTTCCCTTATATTATCGACACCATTGTTTGATGCCGCATCTATCTCTATAACATTCATGGAAGTACCGGCAGCTATCGCCTTGCATGTAGGGCACTCACCACATGGACTTCCATTTACAGGATGTTCACAGTTAACTGCCTTTGCAAATATCTTAGCTACACTTGTCTTACCAGTACCTCTGGTTCCACAAAACAGGTAAGCATGTCCTATTCTGTCGGCATTAATCTGATTCTTTAAAGTTGTAACAATATGATCCTGACCTTTGACATCTTCAAAGTTGTCAGGACGCCACTTTCTGTATAATGCCTGATATGACATGACTTATGACTTCCTTTCTGTCAAACTGTTCTAAAACGCACGAAACCGTGCGCCCGGCTTCGAATGATCATCCACAGACGTTACCGATACAGTTAGCTCGATCCAGGCTGCCTTCCGGCACACAGAAGGTTTCACTTAATGCTGCTTCATTCCTGACCTGACATGGTTCATGAAGTTCTGTTGCGAAAGACCCAGATGTCATCACCACTTATATCGGGCGGCTCCATAAAATCTCGCCCTCTGCCGAACATCACCCCTGCTATAGCGGATTGCAGGTACAAGGTGCCGCTAACTCCCCGGCTGCACGGTTCTTTTATTATATATGTTTTATACTAACTCTGTCAATCGTTTTCTTATAGCAACCCCTGACTATCTTATAAAGTTAGTTTTTATCTTATCCTCACCACAAGGAAGCCCAACGCCATTCTTCTTTGCAACATCTATAGACTTAACAAGCCATGCCATATTCTTTCCAAGGAGTCTCATAGTCTGCATACCTTCCTCATCCTGTACAACTTCTTCAGGTGTGTTTCCATGAACTATATTCCAGTAGTTAGATGATACAACAGGCATCTGGTTAATCTGGAAATACTTATTAAGATCATCAATAGTTGACGTAGTACCTCCTCTACGTGCTGATGCCACTGCTGAACCTGGCTTATACTTCATATCTGCGCCGTATGCTCCAAAGAATCTGTCAAGGAACATCATAATCTCACCACTTGCTGATGCGTAATATACAGGAGAACCTACTATAACACCGTCTGCTGTTTTAACCTTTTCACTAGCTTCTTTAACTGCCGCATCAAGTTCTCCATTAAGCACCCTGCTGCCTACATTGATAATCTCGGTTTCTACTCCTTCTTTTTCAATAGCCTCAGCCGCCTTAGAAAGTGCTGTATATGTACATCCTGCATCTCTTCTGCTTCCGTTGATTAATAAAACCTTCATTGTTATCTGTCCTTTCTTTGATAATATGTAAATATAATATACAAATGTTATGAGCATCTCTGCATAAAAACCTCTTTCCTGTCTGATGAAAAAACTTTCGCCTGAAACGCTTTAAACACTTTAAACACTGAAAATGTATTAAAATATCGTGAATATGGAATTTATCAGTTAATCCTTGATTAATCACTGTCCAGCAGACTCAGCTGCCATCTCTTCATTGATAGTATCTTCTGAGGCTGCCATAGCTGCAAGTGTCATGGTAAGAAGCTTTTCAAGCTCCCATCCAAGCTGGTCTGCTCCTCTTTCTATAACCTCTCTTGAACAGCCTGCTGCAAAGCCCTTGCTCTTATACTTCTTCTTTAAAGACTTAAGCTCCATATCCTTAGTGCTCTTAGATGGTCTCATAAGTGCTGCCGCCCATATAAGACCTGTAAGCTCATCGGCAGCAAAAAGCACCTTCTCCATCTCATGCTCCGGTGCTACATCAACAGTTATTCCGTAACCATGTGACACTACTCCATGAATAATATCCTCTGACACTCCGCCTTCCCTTAAAAGCTCTGGTGCCTTTATACAATGTTCCTCAGGATACAGTTCAAAGTCTATATCGTGAAGCAAACCCACGATACCCCAGTATTCTGCATCTTCTGAATATCCTAACTCATTGGCATACCACTTCATGACAGCTTCTACTGTCAGTGCATGCTGGATATGAAAAGGGTCTTTATTATACTTCTTTAATAATGCAAATGCTTCATCTCTGGATATATGTTCCATTTTTCACCTTGCCTCCATTATGTCTGATTTATTCAATTATTCTTATGATGTCAGAAGAAAAGTATATTTCTCCTTAACAGATGTAAGCGTGACAACCTAATTTAACTTCCACATAAGCCATTATCTTTTATGTGCTATGCGATACAATAATTTCTTTTAACACTTACATACCTACAAGAATACTTTGTTATTATACACCTAAACTAATAAAAGTGTACATAACAATATTTTGTACAATAGAATTGCAAAGAATAATAAGCATTACGCGAAACATTACGCTTTTTACGAAAAAGCCGCAAAAGCAGTATGTATCTGCGTTTGCGGCGATTCTTAACCTGAAAAGTGTCAAAGTTTATGTGTCAAAATCTGCATATCAAAGCTTACACAACTTATCACATAACTTATTCAATAATTTATTCAAAATAATACAGATATACATCCTCAAGGTCAATATCATTATCAACCTTTACTGCCTCCTTTGGCAGCTCATCTCCTACAAGTCTTAATACCAGTCCATCTTTTCTTTGTCTTATATTTCCTATATGATACTTCTGCTGAAGACTGGCAACATCATCCAGTGTGCACGTAAGTTCCCCGACTTTTCCCTGCATTTGCTCAATAAGCTGTGATGGAGTTCCTGTTGCTATTATCTCGCCATTCTTTAACAGAAGAACCTTATCTGCTATACATTCTATATCACTTACAACATGCGTAGCGAATAATATAATCTTGTCTTTAGACAGCTCAGCAATATAGTTTCTGATAGCTATTCTTTCCTTAGGATCAAGTCCGGCTGTTGGTTCATCAAGTATAAGTATCTTCGGGCTGCCAAGTAATGCCTGTGCCAAAAGTACTCTCTGCTTCATGCCCCCGGAAAAGCCACCTATCTTCTTATAGGCGACAGAGGTAAGATTCACTATTCCAAGAAGCTCATCTATCTGCTGTCCGACCTTTTTCACTGTCACCTTACCATCATTATCTACTGATTTTACAGCTTTCACTCCTTTTATTTCTGCCATATACTTAAGAAATGCCTTCGGTGAAAAATCTTCATAGAAACCCTGCTGCTGTGGCATATATCCTACAATACCACGAAACTTGGCACCTAACTTTAATATATCCAGCGGCTCATCTGATATTGTTTTCTCATCAGCACCACAGTTATATCCCTGATTGTTTCCATATGTATTATCACCATCACAGTATGTTATGCTTCCACCATCCTTATCCCTGCTCACGTTATCAGTTATAAGATTAATCATTGTGCTCTTTCCTGCACCATTAGCTCCAAGTATGCCATACACCCCTGGTGTGAAGGTATAACTTATTCCCTTTAACGCTTTTACGCTGCCATAGTTTTTCTTTAAATTATCAATCCTAAGTTCCATACTATCCACGCTCCATTTCCGATATATTCCAGCCGCACTGTTTTTGCTGTAATCAATAATCAATGTCCTTTTTTACAATTCTTCCGGCACTTATCACCCAGCAGACCAGTCCGGCAGCCACAAGAATAATACCATTCAGCTGATTGATGCCACGTCCCCAGTTTTCCTCAACAAGAAGAGGGGATACGATTGAAATATAGTACATAAGATTAAAACCCAGCATATATAACAGTTGTGGCAATACAAGTGCCAGCGATATAACAAGCGACAACACATAACCAGACATTGTTGATATAAGTACCACTATACCGGCTATTGCCATAAGTAATACAAGCTTCCATATTATATTACAGATAAGATAAGCCATAAGTGACATTTTAAATGGAATAAATGCGAACTTAGGATAATTCTGTATAGCTGTCTGCATATCGTTAATATCATAAGTTCTTATAATGTTAACGATATCAGGAATGAATATCACCGCGCCTATGCATATCGTAACTATAAACACTGCACACAGCTTCATCATAAACCAGCTAAGCCTTCCCTTTCTGGCTGTATGTATAGATATCATCATATTCTGCTTCTTCTCATCTGACATAACCGAAAACAGCATGAATATCAATGCTATAACTGCCAGCAGGTTATACACTGCTTCATGACTATACAGCTTTTCACCAAGCATCTCTTCAACAGCAAAAGGCATTGTTACCTCTCCTGTTATGCCTTTTTCCTTAAGATATTCAAGATTGTTTATATTCCTGTGTATCTCTTCTAAGCCTTTTTTATATAACGACACCTGCATTGTGGCTTCGTTCATATCTTCCCTGGTGAATTCCTTAGTTTCATTGGCAAAGGCTGTATTTATCTGTCTAAGCCTGTCATTCCAGTATTCACCCTCCTGCTCATATCTGTATAATATATCCGAAAGCGCATCTGATAACTTAAGACCCTTTGCTTCACTATAATATTTCATAGCTACAGCCATATCGGAATCATATGTATATCCCTTTTTTATACCAGTATTGGAAACAATAACAACCGCTATTGCTAACACAACTATTCCCTTTTTAACCCATAGCAACTTATATAGTTCCATGACAAGTACAGGCATATGGCTTAGCACTGACTGACAGCCGGCTGTCAGGCTATATCTCATCTTAGTAAACAGCGTATGTTTTTTACCATGCTTTAAAAGACTGCTTACACATATGACTCCAGCACATAGTACAAGCGCAAGTATAACTTCCACAGCCACATCTGCCCTTATACGGCTTATAATATACTTTCCAACTCCTACATTTTTATAGCTGGCAATGATACCTGATGGTATTATCCAGTTCCATATATTTATATTCTTTAAAACCACGAATCTGCTTTTATCTGAAATACCCATATACATCACATACGATATACCAAGTATTATCACAGCTATTCCCATTCCAGCCGAAACATTATCAGACAGGCTCACTGAAAGCCACACTATAAGTCCGGTTATGAATACTGCCAGTGCTGACAATGCCAGCATAGCAGCTATAAAACCCCACTTACCATCAGTAAAACAGATTGTTGCATACTTTTCATAGCTCTGCAGGGAATTGCCCATATACTCAAAGCCGCCATATATTCCAAACGAAATGATAAAAACACATATGTAAGCACATAAGGTACTTATGACACTTACAAATGCAAGAATAAATATTCTAGTCAATGCAAGATATGCTCTGCCTTTTCTTGCCGCATATATGATATAATCAAGTCCATTTTTTCTGTCATCAAAATACCGGAATACGCATATGAATACAACTAATAATATAAATATATTAATATACGAGCCTGACGTAACAACTGCATCCACCGCCTTACTGTTGTCAGGACTGACATCTATATCCAGCAGCTTACGAAAATCATACTTCGACTTTAATATATTGATATGCTCAAAGGATGACTTGTCCGCATATATATCTGTCATAAGCATTGAGTTACCCTGTTCTATATATCCATTAATCAGCTCATCATAGCCGCCGACATAATCATAAGTGGCATCATACATATCAAGTGCCATATTAACAGTGTCTGAATCCTCCATATATTTATCCAGCACATCTTTATGATTCTGCTTTAAGTCTTCATAGTACTCCACAATCTCTGGCTGTGAATTCCTATAGCGCTGTATCTTCTCCTCATATCTGCCAGCGTTATATAGCTCCTCATCCTCAGACTTTAAGCAGCTCCACTGCTCCATGTTATATACCATATACAGCTTTGCCCTTGCCTTAACCTTTGCATGGACTTCATCCATAGTGTAAAGACTGTCATAATAATCCTTTAACATCTGATTATAATAACTATATACCGTTTTGGTTGACACCTTATGCTCTTCATACTCTGTTTCTTTATTTAGCTGATAAAATATAATACCGCAAACGCAACATATTATAACAACCAGAACCAGCATCCATCTATTTATTATTCTTCGAAATTCTCTCATAGGCTTTCCCCCATCACAACCCATGTTGACGATTATTCACCCGGACATCATAATATGATATATAATATCGTTTATTGACGAATCATGCCATTATACATCTGTTTCCACTTCTCATTGCCTGTTCCTATTGTATCCTTCTGCAGAATGGCATATCTGTAACATTCTGTCCATCCTGAATCCTGCGGATCATCTTTAAAATCATTTCCACCAATCAGGCTTACTACAACATATCTGTCATCCAGACCCAAAAGTCGTCCATATCCACCGAATCCCTTAGAGTAAATATAATTTCCCTCTTTATCTAATATTACCAGCTTGCTTGTAGTATCATTGTCCTGAGTATCAAGATAAATTTTATCATCATCACACATAACACAATATGCTATCAAAACTCCCATATCATATACATCTTTTATATCTCCTGCAGCAATGTTATATCTACATAATTTCACTTTTTTCTTAAGGCCATCTGCTGATAACTCATCTACAAAAAACACGTTACCAGTTGTATCAACAGCAAAGCCTCTCATATATGCATATGAGTCACCATCACTTCTTTTATTGCAATCTCTTGGTGCATTTGTCTTTAACAGCTCTGTAAGCTTTCCTGACTGCTCATCCAACTTATATAAAACAAATGCATACATATCCTCTTCTTCATCATAAGTACATATTTTAGCATAAAGCTCATTATTAGCTACCTGTATATCACATGTGTAGCTACTCGTAGCTTTATACTCCAGCAATGTTTCATCATAGTTAAGCAGCACATCTGTTTTTCCTGATTTAATATCTGTTTTATATAATACAATCTCATATCCCACATCCGAACCGATTGTTGTACTTTTCTTTGCCCAGCTATATACATTATCATTCAATATACATACATCATTGTTATTTCCTACATAAGGCTGATATTCCGGATCAGCGCTTATAACACATTCCTCTTTTTTATTCTTTCCGTTTTTATCATAAGATACCAGCCTTAGCCCTGCTGTTTCATCATATGTTCTCATATATAAATGTTTATTGTAGTACACAAAACCTTCGTCTGTTACATCCCCAAAATATGCCTCACATTCTTCCGTATTATGTCCGCAATTAATCTTACTGCACAATGGTGTTACCTTCTGTGTGCTAATATCATAATAATATATTATCTTACCACGTTCATCACTCTCATTTTTAGCCTTCTTAACATCACGCTGTGCAAATACACTTCCATAATGATTACTTATAAAATTATCGATTATTCCGTTTGATGTTGTATTTCTTACAAAATAATATCCATCCTCAGCGACGACAACATTGTGATTATCTTTCTGATAATATGGATTCTTATCGAAGTTATAGTCTATTCGTGGTACTTCTTCCTGTTCATTCTGGTGATTCTGATTTATAGCTTCTGTAGTTATTTCTTCACTTGAATAGTCTGTACCTGTCCCACACCCACTGGTTACAAAAAGCATCGCCATAATCAATATCATAATACGTCCCTTCATGATTGCCACGCTCCTCTCTACACTTTTTGTAAGAACGCTGATTTGTTACCAAACCAGCGTTCAATATTAATATTTTTACTACGCAATGTAATAATCAACGCTTCCGTATTCATCAACATATACAACTAATGTAATTGTTTGTGTATCATGAGGTCCTGACACCGAAAATCTAAAACGCATAATATTTCCTTGTACTTCTGCTGTGTAAGAACCATTCTCTGGATTTCCATCCTCTACATATACATTATAAAATCTTGGTTTTGGTGAACTATGAATATTTGCTGTAATTCCTTCATCATATGAATATATAAAATATAAATGTCCTGTCATTGTTGCATCAACATATGAAACAAATACACAAATATCTTCATCATAATAGTCTGTTTCCACACTATATACTGCTTCATCTGAAACTTCACTCTGTTTATCTGTATCAGTCGTTACCTCTGCAGCCATAACCATCATAGGTGACAATGTAACTATTAATGCTGTTAATACCCCTATAAATTTCTTTATACTTTTTAATCTCATAATATTAACCTCCTATACAACATAACCCTATTTTTATTTACAATATGCTACCTTATTAACCTCCTTTCCGATTGCTAATAAACAACATTAGTAATCAACTTTATATTAATATAAAGACTGAGCTCTTGGTCTTTATGATTAATCTTCTTTTTATCGACATCAATACCCCATTTTATTCTTAATATATATCTACAACTTCACAATCTACACTGGTATCTCCATAGCAATCAGCATATGCTTTTATTGCATATTTAACACTCAACCCATTATCTTTCGTTATTGTACAATATCTTACACCATATTCATTATGTAATTCTGTGTCTTTATCTACATCAACTGAATAGCCTTCATAACAATCAATATTCAAGTACATATTGTTCACTTTCACCCAAGAACCATCTGCATATTCAAAAACAAGGGTAACTTTTATATCCGCACACACTTCACCAGTATCCATATCTAGCAAAGTTATATACATTACTGCCTTAGTATCATACTTACGCAGTACCTGCACATATTCTTCTGAATATGAACTTGTATACATATTTTCTGAAGCTTTCACCTTATCAACCTGAATTGTGCATAGTATTGATATTAATGATATATATATAATAAACAGTTTAATTTGTCTTTTCATAAATTTTCTCATTCCTTTCTCAAACGTCTTTAGTCTTTTACTATTGGCAATGTTACATATATCCTTATTCCTGTATCAACTTCATCATATTCTTCATATTCTTCCTTATACGACTGAACATATCCACCATCTGTTTCTTTTGTAGTTTCATATGTTTTATTCTCATCATACTTTATATCTTCCTCTTCAACTTGTTCTTCACTGCCGTTTATATTAAGCTGCTCATTATCTACAGCTGCTGCAATCTGCATCTTAGGCTTTATGAATAGCAGAACAATAAAAAGTGTTAGTAACAAAAAAGCAATAACTGTACTTCTCATATGAATCTTTTGCTGACTCATTATATTTTTTATTCTGTTCTGGATAATTATATAATCGTTGCTAAAACTCAACACTCTTACTTTCTTCGCATTGCTTACACACGATAATCTAAGCAATGCTTTAACATATTCACAGCGCCAGTTTTCTTCACAACTATGTTTTTTGCAACAATCATAATCACAGACAAGTTCTATGTGTTCCATATATTGTTTATAAAACATCCATAACAAAGGATTAAACCAGTTAACTATTACAGCCATACTCACTATCAACTTGATTATATGATGCTTATGATGTATATGCATACATTCATGCTCGTATAGGTACTTTATCTCACTATAGTCAACACTATAGGACATATATATCTTAGGTTTAAGAATTCCATATACGATAGCCGAATCAATATAGTCATTCATATATATTTTCACTCTTTTGTTTTCAATTACTAATTCATGTGGAATACTTGTAGACAATATGTTTCTTAATCTTATATTCTCCATCACACTGTGAAAGAAGATTATTACAATTCCAGTAATCCATATACATGCTAATACTAAATATATCTTCATTCCATAAACAGCATTAACACCTGCTGTTTGTGAAAGTCTTTCAGGCAGCTTATCAGGTACTATTGATATATGATAATTAATAGATAATGGTATCAGAATCCTGACCCATACTAAAGACATTAACAGCAGCTTAATCTTAACTGAGTTTACATGCATTATATTGCATATAATAAAACATACTAATATTGCCACTATTATTCTGATATTATTCTCCAATATTATCTTACATAACTCCATCATATGCTCACCCCATATATTAAAGGCACTTCAACCCTTGCACATATGAAATCTACCACGACTCTGGCAACCAGCCATATTATTTCAAGGCAGATATACATATTCCCTATAGCTACTTTTTCTATATGTTTTACAAAAAACAGCAACATCATATAACTGTTTATTTAATACGTCTGCATTATCTATATCTCTATTTTTTTAACCATTGAGTCCATACAGAAAATATTGGGACAACGTCTTATAACTTGTATTAAACTTTCCATAATCAGTATTATCCTCTATGTATTCTAATGCCGATTTATAATCTTTTTTAAATTTATTCAGTGCTTTCTTCATAATTTACCCCTTTTTATGAACACATTACCCCTATGATAATTATTTGTCCAAGTCAAATTCCTTTATTATTGCCTGTTTTTCCTCGTCTGTTATTCCCCTGGCACGTACGAAAGCTGCCACGAACTCTGGCAGTGAACCATCGAATCTTGTATCCACCATATTAACACTTTCTATAGTCTGTGCTTCTTCCTTCTTAACGAGTGATGTAACTATAGCATTTTCCGACTTTATGATTTCTCTTTCACTAAGACGTTTTATTACTGTGTATGTTGTTGATTTCTTCCACTCCAGCTTTTCCTTGCACAGCTTTACAAGCTCTGTACTTTTGATTGGCTCATTTTCCCATAATATTTTACAGAAATTATACTCACTTTCATATATTACTGGCTGCATAGTAAAACCTCTTTTCTGAATCATCTTATAGTCTTAGTCTAACACATTAGACCTTGCTCGTCAACCATTTAATCTCCATTTAGCCCAATTCCTCTGCTAATAGAAAATCACATATATTTCGGTGTTTAATACCATTTCGACTCATATCAAGTTCATCAAGAGAAACAACGTACTTTGGATAATTGTCATGCATATTACCGCCAGAAATCATATCATATATTGCATTTATATCTTATTATGAATTGCAAAATATTATTTTTTTAAGTTAAAACTTATAAAATTGTTATTTTACCCCAAAATATCAGATATAACTTATAACTTTTTTCAGCTCCTGCTTCACTACATTTTAAGTATAGGCAAATAATCTCATTATAGAATTCCTTTTTTAATTATGATAAGATAATAGCTGCATGAATTGAATCATTATGATGTTTAATGATTTTGTGAAGTGTTCCAAAAGCATTGTATAAATACGAGGACTGATTATAATATGAATAACAATGATAATTGCAATGGCAGCTGTGACAATAGCCAGAGCATTAACAATAATATCAATAAAAATACTACATTTTCCAGTGAGGACATACACTATATGAAGCTTGCCATCAAACAGGCTAAAAAGGCTGCTTTGCTTGATGAAGTTCCTATAGGATGTATAATCGTTTATGACGGAAAAATCATAGGACGTGGGTACAACAGAAGAAACACTGATAAAACAACGCTCGGACATGCTGAGATTACTGCTATAAAAAAAGCCAGCCGTTATATGAACGACTGGAGGCTTGAAGACTGTACTATATACGTTACCTTAGAGCCATGCCAGATGTGTGCAGGCGCCATCGTACAGGCGCGTATTCCACGCGTTGTCATAGGCTCTATGAATTCCAAAGCTGGGTGTGCAGGTTCTATAATAAATCTTCTTAATATGCCACAATTCAACCATCAGGCTGAAGTTGTACGTGGAGTATGTGATGAAGAATGTTCTACTATGTTAAGCACATTCTTTAAAGAACTACGCCAGAAAAAGAAAGCTGAAAAAACAATCATAAAAGAAACTCTGAAAACCAATGAATAATTTCATTATAAAGCTGATTTAGATTTACACACCCAATATAATTATTGAAATAATCGGACATGGTAAAACATAGTCATTTAACATAAGCATATACGGAAATCAGGATTAACTGGAGACAAAGTTATAACATACATAAAATAATCACCATAAACCATGTACAGAAATGAGGATTAACATGAAACTCGAATACAACCTTGGCAGATATTCTCTCAAAGTTCTTAGTCACAACAGCGCAATAGATGTTCTTGACTTCTACTATCGTAACCGCAAAGACTTTGATAAGTATGAATCAGATAAACCAGCTTCTTTCTACACTGAAAACTTTATAAGCCATATGCTTGATGCTGAGATGAAGGGATTAATCTCCATGACATTTGCAAGATTCTTTCTGATAGACAAACAGGAACCCGATTATATTCTTGGCTCACTGTCCTTCTCCCACATAAGCAGAGGCTCATCGCCTTCTGCCAATATGGGGTATAAGATAGATGAATATCATCGCAACAAAGGGCTGGCATCCCTTATGATAGCCACAGCCCTTGAAGATATCGTTCCTGATATCGGACTTCACCGTACAGAGTGTTATATCCACCCAGATAATTCTGCATCGCTTCATCTCATGGAGAAATTCGGCTTTATCGATGAGGGCATAGCACACTCATACGCCAGACTAAATGGTGTATGGCAGGATCACAGGCGCTTTGTCTATATTTCCTGATACCAGTATCCAAAGTAAGGATTATTATAATCACTCCTGTGGCTCTTCTTAAAGTTGCTGAATCCAAACATAGATGCCATATACCGTTCCCTGTTACAGTACATGCCGGGAACTCCTATGAAATAATTCGTATTGTTCTCATTATCACACACTCTTCCAAACAAAAGATGATGGAAGTTATAATAACCATGTATCAGAAAGCTGTTGTTTATAATCTCCTTATCTTTAAGTGGCAGCTTTGATAACATCTGCGGTGTAACTTCAATACAATCATAAAAGTAATCATCCTCAAACGCATCCACATAATCAGCCTTTGAGTACAACTTTTTATATAAGTGCTCATTGCTATCCATACATTTCTTCTTTACAGAAGTATTCACTACTGCCGTTTTATCTGCATCGCCTGAATCGTCTGTATTGTCCATATTATCCACACATTCCATAGCATGTAATTCTTCCGGCTTTTCCATACTTTTTCTTACGCTATTATCCGCTACAGCCGCCGGGTTATGTCTATTTTTTTCATCTTTGTATGCGGATTTTTTTATTTTATCAGCTTCATTTTCACTATCCTTATATGCAGAATTTTTCATTTCACCAGCTTCACCTTCGCCATCCTTGTATGCAACAACTTTAATCCTGCTATTCTGACTTTCACTATATTTGCTTTCCGCAATCTTATACACAGTATCTCTGCCTTCTTTACTCACAGCACCAACGTTTTCTCCAGCGGCTTTTTTGACATCCTCCTTAGTGTCACTTATCCTATACTTTCTTACATCACTTCCAGCGAATTCTATGACATCCGGATTAATATCATAATCCTCCCACATAGAAAACATCATATAATATCTGTCACCCTTGTTTGCAACAGCTATTCCACATATGTCTGACGAAGCATACCCTGTATTATCAATATTACCTGCATTAAATATTCCTGCATATGATGCCATTCCATTATTTACTATACAATCGCCAACCTTCATAAGCCTGTATCTTCCTGGAACCGAATCATCACGGTCTATAAGCATATGTATTCCAAACATCTGTGGTGTATCTGTATACACTCCTCTAAGATTGATATTAAGCCTCATCTCGCCAGCCCTTATCTCAACCTTGGCAAAGCCTACATTCTTATCCCTTACACCTCCCGGATAAGAATATATGTATGAAACAAACCGCTGATAATCAGCCATAAAAAACCTCCTGACAATATAAGATTGATATGTAATCTTATGTATGCCAGGAGCTAAATATGTCTATTGATATATTATGATGTAAGGGTCAAAAGGTCAAAAAATCATTCATGCTTGCATGAAATGACTTTTAAACTTGTGACCCCAACATCATATTATTTATTGAATTATTCCACTATCGCATTCGCAACCTGTGCAAACTGATCTAATGTAAGCGCTTCACCTCTTACTGTTAAAGGCAATCCACACTTTTCAAGTGCCGCAGCCAGCTTTTCCTTGGAAACGTTAACATCTCCGCTGTTGCCAACACTGTTCATCATAGTTTTCCTGCGCTGGTTAAAGGATGCCCTTATTATTCGGAACATAAGATGTTCATCAGCCACGTCCACTGGCGGTTTTTCATATCTTTCAAGCTTAATTACCGCAGAATCCACGTTAGGTCTTGGCATGAAACAGCTTGCTGGGACATTGAGTACTATCCTTGGCTTAG
The DNA here is from genome assembly GCA_002435585.1 of Lachnospira sp. UBA5912. Lineage (GTDB taxonomy): Bacteria > Bacillota > Clostridia > Lachnospirales > Lachnospiraceae > Lachnospira. The sequence continues at coordinate 12,333 of DJDY01000203.1, read as the reverse complement.
CATAATACTGCACTGCAAGGGAAAGCGCACCATAATCCTTAGTTCCCGGTCCAACCTGCATTCTGTCAGCAACTTCCTTCTGAACCATGATAGTTATGCTGTCGAGTGGAACTCCACTCTCAAAAAGTCCCATAATAATAGGTGTTGTTATATAGTATGGAAGATTAGCAACTACCTTTATAGGCTTTCCACCATTCTTTTCTTCTGCAAGTTTCTTTATATCAAGCTTTAATATATCTTCATTAATAACTGTCACGTTGTCATACCATGAAAGTGTATCCTCTGTAAGTATCGGTATAAGCTTCTTATCTATCTCAACAGCTACAACCTCTCTTGCATTCTCGCATAGAATCTGTGTCATAGTTCCGATTCCCGGACCTACCTCAAGCACGAAATCATCTTCTGTAACTCCTGCTTCCCTTACAATCTTATGCACAACATTCTCATCTATAAGAAAGTTCTGACCGAATTTCTTCTGGAAATTAAAGCCATATCTGTTAAGAACTGCTATCGTATTAGTCGGGTTTCCAAGATGCATAACGTTATCATAATTCTTATTATTCATATATATATTTATCTCCATTCCTATATCACGCAAAAACATTGGCAGTTTACTAACGCAGCCTGCACTGTTTTATAATAAACCTTAACAACAAATATACATTTTCTGAATAAGTATGTCAATCAGATAACCAGTCTGAAGTGTATACAGTCTACAGTCCATACACTCTGCATGCATTCTGATATGTCACATCTGCTATCTGTTCCTTTGTAACGCCCTTTATATCAGCAAGTCTCTCTATAACATACTTTATATTACTGCTATCGTTTCTTTTGCCCCTGTTAGGCACAGGTGCAAGATATGGGCAGTCTGTCTCTAACACTATTCTGTCAAGCGGTATAACCTCTGCTGCCTCAACAAGCTTTTTCGCATTCTTAAATGTAAGCACGCCACCTATCCCAAAGTAGAAATTCATATCATAAAATGTCTTAACTGTTTCCCTGAAATATGAATAACAATGTATTATGCCTCCTATGTCGCTGGCATGTCCACTCTTTAATATGTCTATAGTATCCGCGCAGGCATCTCTTGAATGTATAATAACTGGTTTGTTAACCTCTCTTGCAAGTTCTAACTGCCTTGCAAACCATTTCTTCTGAAGCTCTCTTCCCGGCTCGTCATAATAATAATCAAGTCCGATTTCTCCAATTGCAACAACCTTCTTGTTAGTAAGCGCTTCATTCTTAAGCCAGTCCATAAAACTTTCACTATTATTTTCAGATATCCCCATCTCATTATTCCTCGATGCATAAGATATCTTTGGTTTTTCATCCTTCTCAAGTCTTTCATAATCATCTGGATGAACACCTATGGCTGCATATATATTGTCATATTTCTTTGCAAGCTCCACACTTGCTATACAACCTTCCAGACTTGCTCCCACATTCACAATAGTTCCTATGTCACCACCTAACAGTCGTGTTAATAACTCATCTCTGTCTTCATCAAATGCCTCATCATCGTAATGGGCATGCGTGTCAAATATTTTTTTCATCTATATCTATCAACTCGATTTCTTCTATATTATTTATATCTTTTTTATTCAACATGTCATTGCTATTCAATTTATCTTTTTTATATGATTCATTGCTATCTTCTGGCATATCCTGTGTTTTTATTGTCTTTTCAGAAGACGATGTCATGTCAGCTTCAGATTCGGCAATACGTCTCTTTTTCTCTTCTCTGCACAATATGACCATCCACACAACCGACAGGATAAAACCTGCCACACTCACGATAATACCCTGCATAAGATATGGCACCTTAAATGTTATCTTAGTCACACCATTTTTTACATAGGTAAGATTATTCCTCTTACCAAGCCACTGGTCTGATACAAATATATCATGGAAAGCAAGACCTGTGTTGACATTATCATATCCTGACGTAATGGTTAATCCATTAACATCATGTTCAATAACAAGCTCTATATTAGTTCTTTGAGGAAGCTGCGTGCCTGTCACATCAATCATGCCACTAAGCAGCTTTCCAACAGCCTTATCACCTGATACACCATAATAATATGCAAGATTCAGTCCACACATAATGATATTATCATTCTTTACCGTTCCATAAAAATCAAGACTAAGACCATTATCTTCTACACTTCCCCATGTGCTATCAAGTCCGTTAAGATATACTGTCTGCCATGTTGAATATCCCTTTGGGAACAGGTCAGGATAAATCATGCCAATCTTAGTATCCATATCAGGATAACCATTATTAAACACAACATCACTACATGTAACTCCTAAGAATTCCTGACTATGTGTCTTTTTATCCTGTGGCATTCCATCTGCATATATAACAACCTTTACGCCAGCCTCACTTAGCTTTAAGACAAGCTCCTCTGCACTATCCTTATCATCATAAGTAAAACCATCAAGTATTACCTCTTTATATTTAGACAATCTCTCATATGTATAATCATTCAGATTATAAGAGTCCGTTTCTTCAACTGCTGGAAATGACTGTGCCAGAAGAGGAATGCCACTTCCTATGCCTATAACATCATAACTGCTTATGGTTCCCCAGTTATCATACGTATCCATATGATATAACCTGTATGCTGCATTTTCCCCGGCAACAGTATAACCAGATGCCTTAGCAGCAACATCCATATCATATAATGCCGAACCATTGCTCTGTATACATGACAGCTTAACCAGAACTGTATCGCTTCCAAGCTCACGGCTTCTGTCAAACACATAATAATAATTGCCATCAGATAATGCTCTGTTTATACGTACTATGTTGGTTGATGTATTCGCCGCCTCACGTCCGGCACCAAACACTGATGGAACAGAATTGTTCCAATCCGACACAAGAAAGGCCCCCATTGAACCTAAGCTGCTGTCGTCAAGAAGAGTAAGTCTCTGCCTGGTTAAAGACTGTGCCTTTGCTATAAGTGCAGCCTCCTGCTGTTCATCCAGCCTGTCCCATGCACTTTCATTATCCTGTGTATCATTACCTTTATTAAATGTTATTCCCTTGTCTGATATTGATATTGTAATCCCGCCCTGACTACCTGTTATAAGCGAAAGAGATGGAATAATATCAACAACAAGCATAGCGCAGAATACAACTATTAAAGGCTTTTTAAGTGTATCCCACTTAAGAAAGCTGTACAGTATCATACATAATGCTATTGATATGAATCTTAACATCCACAGATACTGGCTTCCTGGAAGTATCTTTAACACCGGATACATGGCTGTTGCCGTACATATGAGTGTTATTATAGCTGATACAAAGCCTGCCCTTGACTTTCTGTATCCGAAAAACATTCCGCTTACAGCAAGAAGTGCCGCTGCAAGTCCGAAATAAAAATGTGAATTATTAGTATTAATTCTGTCAAAAGGATTAAGTGTAACAACCAGCTTCTGAAAGAAATTCGCCATATTTTCCGAGTTATCAAGCGAAGTAATACCACCTTTAAGTGAAGCTACAAGCCATACACCTATAATCATAAAGCTAATAAGGATAGTTGCTACTATGTCAGCCACAGCTCTTTTAGAATATCCCTCAAGCATATGAACAAGGCAGTAAACAAGCATTGCAAGCGCAACCATTCCTGCATAACCAAGGTGACAGAGTGCTATAAGAATAAAACTTACTATAATACAGGGTATTCTTACCGCTTTTCTGTCCTTAAGATATTCTGACACCTGATATATGAACATTGGAAGAAATATCATGCTTAACGACCTTGCAAGATTGCCTTCTACAAACAGTGCAAGCAGATTATTAGGCATGAAAAACCATATAAGACCTATGAAAGCACCTAGAAATGGTCTTTTCATCCTTATACCTATATATAACCAGCTTATTGCACCAAGCATACATATAAGACCGACAAATATAAGATAGCCTATAAGCATATCTCCACCAGCCAACATCTCGCAGAAAGCCATCACATATGCCGCAAGTGGTGCCCAATACCGCATAAGTTCCACGCCGTTATACCACATATAGTCATACAACGGATACCATCTGCCCTCTTTTATTGAATTGTATACATAGTCGCCTCTGTATACATGATACATTGTATCTGAACCGGATGGATACACACCATTCTGGCTTACCAGCTTTACGACCATAACCGACACAAATGCCATTAATGCCAAGTATAAGATAACACCTATTACTGACAATGTATAATACCAAACACGACTTTTACCCTGTTTATTCATCTGACTACTGCCCCTATCAATATTTACATAAATTCAAGATATGTTATCATTATCTGATGTAATCTCATTAACAACGGCATCTATAACGTCTGACATTATCTTGTTTTCTGTTTCCTCATTGTTTCCTGCAAGCTCTTCCTGCTCTTCCATGTTGATTATGTAACTTCTCGTAGGTGTTTCACTAGCCTCCACTAATGTAAGAATACCACCTATATTATGTATTATACGAAAGAACTCATCTGCAAAATAATCCGTTACATTTTCAAGTGTTGGAAGTATAGATGTAAAAGGTTCCTCGTCATTAAGTATCTTGTTCTGGTATTTATCAAGGAAATCCGATATTCCTTTCTCAAATATATTAAATTCCACAAAAGAACTTCTTCCAAACTTGATATCAAGCGCAAACTCCCATGTATGTGGATGAACCTCTCCCTTATTTCCATTGATAATAATATAATGACGCATATTAAGATAAAATTTAATCCTGTATTCCCTGTATAATTTAACTGCCATAAACTCTCCAATCCTACATATATCTGTCTTTTAACTTCTGCATATCTGTTTTGTTGTCTATAAGCATTACTCTCTGGATTATTATTCCATCATCCTTAAGTATGTCTAATCCATGATTCAGCTGCGCCGTTGTTATTCCAACTGCTATTAGTACAATATCACTTGCTCCATACTCAAAACGCAGGACATTTCTATCAAGAATATACACTGCCCTTTCAAGAAACTTTTTCCTGCTGTTATTATCATCGCACTCAATCTGTGCAAATGTTAATGGAAAACATTCTTTTTCCATAAGCTTGTCTATAAATGGAACTATCGCCTTCTGTTTCCACACATTATTACGCGTATCATGCAGATCCTTATCCATAAGCCTGTCATTGACACTTGATAATCTTCTGCACAGATCCCTTATATCCGAATCCATGCCATCTATCTTAACTGCCTGCTTTCTTATTATAAATGCATATATTGTTGTAACAAGAACCAACGCCATCAGTAATACTACAATAAAAGTTTCCATCTGCACTTTTATTTCAAGATATGTGTTGTTATCAAGCAGTACTGTCTTTTCTGTCATAAGGCATAATCTGTAATCCTGGCCCGCATATTTAAACAATACACCTGACACAAGATATGTCTTATTGTCAAGATTTATAATCTTGTGTGCCACTCTGTTAAGTGTCAGTGAATCCATAAAATCACTTGACTCCCTTGAGTTGTAATATGTATCTGCTGATACGCCCTTATATCTGTTGGTTTCTAACACATCCTTTACAAACAGCATTGACTGGTTTTTAGAAAATGCCCAGTACTTATTGGATGATGAATCCATTGTCTTTAGAATGTCATTAATAATCTCTTCATCGTCCCTGTTGTCCTTAAGGTTAATCTGATCCAGCACAAGCTGTACATATGAATCCTGCTGTGTTGCACATACCTCAAGTATTCCCTTTTCGTATCTTCCAATCTGGATATATGAAATCACCCCGCCTATAATCGCTGCGGCTACCACACATATTGTAGTTATCAGAAGAATCGGATGTCTTTTGTTATTATTGCCACTGCCATTAATCTGATTGTTACTGACTTTATTATCATTCATTTTATTGTCTGATCTGCTTTCATTAATATTGTCAGCCTTATTGTTCATGTCATTATTTTTCTTGTTATCGGTCCCAGCTTCTTTCATAATTACTCCGTTTCTGTATATACATCACCTTGTATAAACATTATCACTCATACTAGATGCTTCATACAACCTATACATCATATAGTAAACACTTCTAAATACTTTTTTTATCTACATTAAAAGCATGTCTGATTTTTTCAATAATGTTCATTATCTTAGCACAATCACTTTTAATAACATCTGCAAAATCCCTGCATTCCTGCGTAAGTGTCTTTGTCTTCCATGAACTATCTGTCTGTATACTGTTGATTATTCCAGCTATTCTTATAAAGAATACAATAAGATTAAACACTGGAAGAAACAGCACGCACCACCAGTGCTTAAGATAATATCTCCTGACATCCCTGTTAATCTTAAGATAATGTGATGCGGTTATAAAGTACAGATACCCAACAAGAATATACAATGCAAATATGATTCCCGTTGACATTAATATGACCTTCGCAGAATAACCTATAACCATAAGACATATCAGTGCCAGATACCATATCATTCTTGGAAACGCAAACGTATGGTCATATAACAGTGTCTTAACACTTATATTGGATATGAATTTTCTTAACTTAAAATCCTTATCCATAAACATCTTGGCAACCTCAAGGCTTCCCCTCTGCCATCTCTGTCTTTGTGTATACAGCTTGTTAACATCTTCTATAGGATCAACAAAGAATAACGCATCTTCACATACTTCGACACGCTCATCCTGTCTGTAACGCATCTGAAATGTGATATGTGTATCCTCACATATTGTATCTGTATTATACATCCACGACTTGAGCACTGCTGATTTCCTGAACGCCGAAAAAGCTCCCGACAATGTATATACAGAATTAAGTTCTGATGCATAGCTTCTTCCAGCAAGAAAAGCCTGTGCATATTCCATAAACTCAAGATTACGTAAAAGTCTTGGAAAGAATTTCTTATACTTCTTAATCTGCTCAGGAACTGTGAGTATGGCACCTGTCATACAGTTAAGCTCTGTATCCGATTCAAATCTTGTGATCATATTAACAAGAGCATTTTTTTCAAGCAATCCATCACTGTCAAGATTAATTATGTATTTGCCTTCACTATTATACAATGCCAGATTAAGTGCTCTTGACTTACCCTGTTCAGAATTCATCCACTGCATACGAAGATCAGGGAATCTTTTTTGGCACATGGCATACACATCAAAGCTGTTATCCTGTCCCTTATTATTAACAAGAAATATACGTATCTTTTCATCAGGATATGAACTGTTATCTATAGATTCTATACACTGATACAACGTATCCTCCGAATTATATACTGGTATGATAATTGATATATCCGGATATAAAACAAGTTCTTTTTTCTTTCTTTTATATCTTAATCCTCTTCTTATGAGAAGTACCACACTTCCTATAGCTGGTACTATCTCCATAATAAAAGGTATGATAATCCATCCACCCCAGAATATAAAGGAGTTAAGAATTGACTTTATCACTGCCATATGCGAAATTCCCCACTTTCATCTTTATAATCTGCGGTTTTGTAAACACATAGAAATACAGGATTACACTCAATGCATAAAAGAATATTCTTCCTATAAATGTATGAACAACATAATATGCCCCCATTCCAAAGAAATGTACTGAAAGACATATCATTATTATTCTTAGTGCATTACATACAGTAATATAGCAGAAGCCTGCAATTCCAACTATAACCTTTTCACTTATATTGTATACATTAAAGAATACCAGCAATGATATGAATGCCATAATCTCAATTATGCCGGAGCACTCAAAATCTATAAGAAGTGTGACCGATGACACTCCTGTGTGTATAAATATAATTCCATATTTAAAGTATGCTGTAAATGTTCCTGTAATGCTTCCAACAACACCTGCCAGGGCAGATACACATCTTGCCAACGGCATAGTAAGCACGGGCTGGATTGTTACCATCATTATACCAAAAAGTCCCAGACTTCCTATAAGAAACTCCCACGCATGCAGCTTTGCCCTGTGCGTAACCGATATTATATATAACCATATTGCTATGATAACTACTGCAACTATAGGACTAACTCTCATTATTAAGACACCTGCCTGTCAGCTTTCTTCTTCTGGTGTATAAGCACACCTGCTGTTACACCTACACATAACACAAGACCAAGCCATGCTCCGCTTGAAGCACCTGCTGTTGTTATCCACTGCTGTCCAAGTCTTCCAAACTGTGCATCAATCTGCTTGAAATCACTTGCATCACAGCCAAGCTTGTCAGCTACCTTTTCAAGGTCAAGATAAAACTCACATTCATCTTTTCCATCTTTAACCGTAATAACCATCTTGCCATACCACTTATCTGCATCGTTAGCATTATTAATATTTGGCGAATTATGCCATGCATCTGTTGAGAACAGATAGAATTCATATGTTCCATCCGGATAACCACTCTTAGGTGTATTCCAGTTTATACTTCCATCGGAAGCAACAGATTCAGTTCTTGGGTAAAACACCTGACTGTAATTATCATTAAACTTAATAGTAACAGCATTCATAAACTCGCCACCGGCTTCCTCTAAATGCTCTGGCATAGTTGTTACCACATGTCCATATAATGTACTTCCAGCGCAATAAAGTGCTCCCTTTGCATCTGTCATTTCATGATGTGTACCTGCTGTTGCATATTGTATGGTTGTATGAGGATACTTATTCCAGTCCCCATATAATCCATCATATTCTATATCCGAACTGCCAGTATTATCATCTTCCTTATTATTGTCATCATTCTTAATGTTAACCACATCGCTTATAAATGGTTCTGTAAGATATAATCCAAATGATATCGAACTGTTATATGATGGCAGATCACTCTTAGGAATCGCTATCTCCCATTGTTTGCCCACATGTACACACCTTGCATCATCTATTCCTTTTATATTTCCATCATCTGTAAGCTGGAATACAAGTTCATTGCCAAGGTCAGTTTTTATTGAATACTGTCCATTAGAATGTGAACCTGCGCCAGATGCACTTCCCGAATTACCATCTTTTATATATATGTATACATAATCTCCGTCAAACACCATAGCTGTCTGCTCAAGGCAATACTTATGTGCTTCATTAGGGCATCCGGCATCGTATTTAGTTACAGCTGCCCAGTCGCCAAAGCTTCCATCTATAGTTATTCCTTCATACACAGGCTCTGGTTCTGTTTCTTTCTCATCATCCTTGCCATCAAGTACCTGTATATCTGATATATTGACCGTTGTTCCCGCAAATGTAATCGAAAAATCTGCGTTGGCAAAGAAATCCATAGGTATCGATGCTTCTAAAACATATGGTCCTGCTGTATTACCATGTGCCTCATTAATGGTTGCCACACCTGCATTAGCAATATCTCCATAGTTTCCATCTTTTGCCACTGCCATATTATCCCATGCAGCAAACTGTATTTTATTGCTCTTACCCTGCGTACCATCCGCATAGCTTATCTTGAATGTAACATCATCTGATGCACCTGCATAATTATAATCCCATTCTGTTGAAGTCATTCCTTCATAACATATATATAATGCTGAATAATCGGAGGCTATTGCTGCCTTCCATGATGATATCTTAGTTACATCTGATTTTCTCTCAGTTATATTCTTCCAGTCAGAAGTATCTGCATCAACTACTATATCTGCACCATTGACCTTTGTATTATTCTTAAGCCCCGACACATTCACATCATTCTGTACCATATTAGTACTTAATACACCTGTTTTATATGCATTAACCTGGCTTTCATAAGCCTGTACATATGAACCGTTAACGGTTGCTGCCATACAAGTAACTGGCATTGCTGCAAGCATAGCTGAAACTCCCACTGAAAGTGCCATTTTTATATAATTATGTCTCATCAATGACCACTCCTTTTATAATATTATAATGCTTTTATAATGATTACTGTCTTAATCGGTTTAAATATCTGTTGTTGTATCTTTTTATCTTTTGCTTTATCTTTTGCTTTATTTTTTGTCTTATTTTTTGTTTTTATGTTTTAATTATATCTTTTGGCTTTATTTTACTTGAATCTTTTGGCTTCTTTACTTTACTTGAATCTTTTGTATTTCTTTCCTTTTATTTTCATATTTAAACTGCAGCTTCTACTTTAGTATTTTTTCTTCTCTCTATATATCGGTATCTTTGGTGTTATAAGTGACTTGAAATTGTAAGGATATGAACAAGACCACGACACAGTCTTTGCATCCTTGATAAATTAATGGTATTATTTGTATTTTTTATATACTTTTAATACACATGTTTAATTTTATTGTAGTTCTTATAATGTATTTAGTCAATAATAAGACAGCTATTGTCGTATTTTCTCGAAATATGTCAATAAGGAATGGAAATTCAAGAATTTTTTATGCATAATGTCTACTACTTTTTGGGGGAAATTACTGTTTAACACACATTCTTAACAGACGTACAACATCATATATGCGAGAAGCAGATGCACATGCATCAACGATGCCAGAAGCTTCAAGTGCATCTTATGATGAATGTGCATCTGCTTCTCACATATATGATGTCTGGCATTGGCTTAATTTACGAAAAATGAATGTGTTGTTAAATTAGAGGAGATGGCTTGAGTGGCGGAATTGTGCGCTTTGCGCACAATTCCGCCACCTCTTGCATTCCTACACTGATTTAGTGAATGTCACGCTTATAGTAGATTAAACCAATGTCAGATATAAGATACAAAAAGGCTGGTGTCCGAAGCATTACTGACAACAGCCTTTTTGTATCTTATATCGTCCGTTCGTCAACTTACGTTGACTTCACTAAACAGTAATATCATCCTATTCCACCCAATATTGCTCCAGCTACGAGTGCAATAAATGAGAGTGGCACAAGCACATATTTTCCAAGTGGAACAAACCACTTTCCTACAGGCTTGTCAATACCCTTATTAACCGAATCTTCTGCAAACTTCTTTCCAGCTACCCAGAAGAACATAATAGCTGCAAGCATAGCTCCGAGTGGACAGATATAGATAGATACTGCATCCATCCAACCTGATACTATTCCCTGGATCACAAGTGCCACTATGCATCCTGCTCCTGCTATTATACCTACTGAAGCTGTTCTGTTAAGCTTTAACTTTTCCTGTAATGTAGCAACTGGAGCTTCATACAGATTAATAAGTGAACTTAAACCTGCAAATAATACACATATATAGAATACCATTCCAACGAGTTTTCCTCCTGGCATACCATTGAACACATTTACCAGATATATAAACATAAGTCCCGGTCCACCTGATGACAACTCTGCGCCTCCTGCTGCCATGCTAGGAATGATAACAAGTGCTGCCAGTATAGCTGCAATCGTATCAAATATCGCAACATTTCTTGCTGATGATACAATATTTTCTTTATCACTTAAGTATGAGCCATATATGACAGTTCCGTTACCAGCTATTGAAAGCGAGAAAAATGCCTGTCCGAAAGCATATATCCATAGCTTTCCGTTAAGGAGTTCTTTTGGATTAAGTGTAAATATATACTTATATCCCGCACCTGAACCCGGTAATGTAAATACATATATTCCAAGTCCTACAAACATTATGAAAAGCAATGGCATCATAACCTTATTAGCCTTCTCAATACCTCCTGCTACTCCAAGTGCCATAATAACTGCAGTTACTACTATGGCAACTATAAGCCATGCGTTATTGCCAAATGTACTTGCTGTACTGTTGAATGTACCTCCTATTGTTGACATATCCTGCCCCATTCCAGCCAGCTTTCCAGATAATGCAAGAAATGTGTACTTAAATATCCATCCTACAACAACAGTATAACCCATAGCCATAGCAAGTGAGCCTAGTACTGGTATAATACCTATCACTTCTCCTGTTTTTCTCTTTCCTGTCCGCATCTGCATACAGTCACCAAACGCTTTTATAGGACCACCTTTAGTTGCACGTCCCAACGCCATCTCTTCAATAACACCAGTTGAACTTATTAATATAACAAATATCACATAAGGAATCAAAAATGTCATGCCACCCCATGCCGATATCATATATGGAAATCTCCATATATTTCCCATTCCAACTGCTGAACCTATACAGGCAAGAATAAAGCCCGTACGACTCTTAAAACCATCTCTTTCTAATTCAATACCATTGTTTCCCATATTATAAATTCCTTTCTTTCACATATTGTAACTGCAATTTATAATAATAGCAACTGTTATGGGCATGATATTCCCAAATATTACTGTTTAGTGAAATTACTGTTTAACACACATTCGGTTAACATACGGACGACATCATATATGAGAAACGCAGGTGTGCATACAAAGGCGATGCCAGAAGATTCTCTTGGATATTTCTAAGACTTTTCAAATAAC
>DJDY01000058.1:2067-2583 GCA_002435585.1 Lachnospira sp. UBA5912 | reverse complement strand
AGCTGCTCTTAGGTTATCTTCACTCACTACCTGGAAAATGAGGATGAAACCTCCGTAGCTATCTCTTTCATGCCATCCCTGGCTGTTTCCATCATATCTTTGGCACCCGTTGCTGCATCCGTGGCTATCTCTTTTATTCCAGTTGCTGCATCTGTTACTATCTCTTTAGCGCCAGTTGCTGCATCTGTCATAAGATTCTCTACAGTGTTCTTATTATTGCCTCCTGTACCAGAATTACTCCCACTTTCAGAATCTGCTTTAGAACCGCATCCAACAAGCACAGATGCAATCGTAACAAGCATTACTCCGACAACAATCCATTTTAACTTATGCATATAATACCTCCTTTAATTCTATAAGCATCGTAATCTGCAAAATATGGTCAGTTTATAATAACCATTAATTCTCATGCTTTTGATACTCACATTATCAAATGATATTATTTACATAAATTATAATAATATTCATGCCATACAGGCTATTTTATGTATTTATATATTATGATGTAAGTGTCAA
>DJDY01000058.1:699-1989 GCA_002435585.1 Lachnospira sp. UBA5912 | reverse complement strand
CACCGAAAACAGAATAAAATGCCCGAAGTTCTTACGCCTTAAGCTGATGGCTTAGATACTTGTATAACACAACTGTAATAACACCATCTATAACTGCCTTTATTATATTAAAAGGAGCTACCGCCAGCGCAACAAACGAAAATACATCTTTGATTGAAGCGTTAACCTTGGTTCCCATGGCGATAAGAACATCTAATGGTATTCCATATAATTCAGAATATTTAGGAAGCAGATACCACGCATTAAGCAGCATACCTGCTATGACAAGTATCACTCCTCCCGATATAAGTGAAACTATGGCCATTTTTCTTGTCTTCTTTGTGTGATATATTATAGATGCTGGTACAACATACATACATCCAAGTATGAAATTAGCAAAATCTCCAACAAACGCTGTTGTCGTTCCTTTCATGCAAAAATGAAGTATAACCTTCACAGCTTCAATAATGACTCCAGCACATGGTCCAAGCATAAAAGAACCTATAAGCACAGGTACCTCACTAAAATCAATCTTATAAAATCCAGGCGCAATAAAAGGTATCGGAAAATCGAAATACATAAGTATAACTGCAATAGCTGAAAGCATTGCCATAATAACAGTCTTATTCACCTTTGTTTTTTCTGAGGTGAACTTCACTCCTGTTCTCTTTTCGATAAGAACTTCACTGCCTTTTGCAACAGCAAACACTATAATCATAAGCAGCAGGGATATTCCTACAAACTCAATATTTTTCTGGACTGTATCTAATAATTCATGCATTTTTTACTCCATATTACATTACTGTTCAAAGCATTAAATAAAATAAGTACTTTTTATGACAATAATCCTATCATTAATTAAGATTAGAAACATTTCCTACACTGACACGTAATACTCTGTGTCCCTCAAGGAGCTTGTTCTCTATTCTTATGAATACAACAACTCTTATCTTTTCACCTGTCTTAGTTTTAAAGAAATGTTCATAGCAGGCATATCTCTCATCAATAAATGTCTCACGAAGCTCTGCTATTATGCTTTCATAATCAATATCGGGTACAATATCCTTGAACACAAGACCATTCTTCATATCTTCCTCTGTGTAACCAAGCATCTTTACAAAGCCTTCATCAATCTCAATTATTTTACCACTTCTCATTTCCATGGCAAAACGTGTAAATGGAAGTTTTTTCATTAAATCAGCTGCCATAATTTTCTCCTTTCACTGCATGAGAGAGCTAACTCTCCGCTATTTTAAAATACATTATATGATGTAAGTGTCAGAAGTAGAAAAGTCGTTTCTGCTTGCAGAA
>DJDY01000058.1:265-563 GCA_002435585.1 Lachnospira sp. UBA5912 | reverse complement strand
CTTTCTTCAACCTGTGCAAGCATGTTAGAATACTTCTCAAGCTTTGCCTTTTCCTCATCTATCTTAGCCTGTGGCGCTTTTGATGTAAACTTTTCGTTGTTAAGCATTCCATTACATCTTGCTATCTCCTTATGGAGCTTGTCTTCTTCTTTCTTAAGTCTTTCGATTTCTTTATCAATATCAACGAGCTCTGCAAATGGTATATAGATAACTGCCTCAGGAATAACTGTAGATACAGCATCCTCTGGAATACCTGCCTTATCTGACTGTACCTTTACCTCACTTGCATATCCAAGTG
>DJDY01000058.1:0-177 GCA_002435585.1 Lachnospira sp. UBA5912 | reverse complement strand
CTGAAACAACATATACAAGTGCCTTACGGCTAGGTGCTACATTCATCTCTGCTCTTATATTTCTTATATTACGCACAGCAGTTTTAATTGTTTCAATAGCTTTTTCATCTTCTGAATAATCATTATCTTCTGTGTATACAGGCCATGAACTTATCATAATAGACTCTTCTTCATCCT
>DJDY01000156.1:4535-11799 GCA_002435585.1 Lachnospira sp. UBA5912 | reverse complement strand
ACTTTTGACACTCACATCATAATATTAAAACATATTAAAAATTGTATATTCCCTAACAAAAACCATAATAACTATACGAAAATAAACAATATTTGTCAAATTGATAAAATACAAAAAATGTGGTAAAATCCGTTGGTAGTAAAATATATAGAGTTATTTTTGATAATGGAGATAAAATAAAATATATAGTCTGGAAATTAAATAAAGAGACAGGAGAAATATAATGGCAGATAATAAAGATATGCAGGCCGCTTTCATGGAAGCGTTAAACGGACTTAAGGAATATGCGAAAGTTAATGGAAATATAGTAACTAAAGAAGATGTCAACAGTTACTTTAAAGATATGCATCTTGATGACAATAAGTATTCCATGATAACAGGATATCTTATGGCTAATGGAATAACAATAAAAGGCGAAGATGGAACTGATAACGAGTTTTTACATATGCTTGAAAGTACTGCAGATGATTCGGTTAAAAATGATGAGAATGGAATTGTGATTGATGGTACAGAAGCTTCAAATACAGCTGATACATATGAAGAAAACACTACGATGAAGGCAGATAGTGGAACATATAAAGAGGCAGGAGAAAACACATTTAAAGATGTGTATGATAAAACATCAACCAATAAAGATGGTCTTATAACCAGGATTAATATATCGGAGGAAGAGGTAAAGAATCTTCCAGAAAAAGAAGCAGCGATGGCAGCACAGATGATAGCAGATAATATGGATTATTCAGAGGATGATGCATATATTGAAAGGTATAAAAAGGAGCTTGAAGCCATACAGCCAGTATCAGATACAACAAGGGCATATCTTATGATTAATATTGTCGAAGATAACGACAAAGAGTCACTTAGGATATTATCAGAATCATATCTTGAAAAAATATTAGAATGGGTTGAACCATACAGGTGCAGAGGTGTTCTTGCGGCAGATCTTGTGCAGGAGAGTAATCTGTCGATGATGGCGTATATAGGACAGAAGCTATGGCTTAATAATTATGAGTGGAAAGATAAGATAAAAGAAGGAAATACACAGGATATAATAGAAGTACTTGAAGCTATGGATAAGGAAGTTAAGTACCAGGCAGAAGAAAGCATGAAGATGCTTATAGACGAACAGATGGATAGTAACAGGATATCTGGTAAGGTACTTAATAAAGTTAATTATGTTAACGACTGGGCTATAAGGCTTAAGGAAGAGCTTGGAAGAAAACCTACAGTAAAGGAAGTTGCCAAGCGTATGGGAGTTTCCGAGGATGTTGTAAGCGAGGCACTGTCATTATCAGCTGATAAGATTGAGGACATTAATGTACAGGATAAAAAATAATGTGAAAACCGGGTAATAGCATAAATATGTCCGCATAATTAAAAAAGTTTTGCATAATATATTGTGTAGAAACGATTTATGTAGTAGAATATAAACATCGAAAAGAACAGAGAGTTCTGTTATGGTATAATTAAACAAGTTTCCTGGGGCGTGCGAGAACCTCACTTATTTTGATCCTACATTTCATCGACGGGATTCCTATATCTCCATTCTAATGTCGGGCCTCCTTTGAGTGGATGGCAGCGGTCTGGATGCGGTAACCCACCTAGCATTGCTAGGAGTCGAAAACGTGGGGAACGGCGCTTTGGGATTGTTTGTTCTGATTGAATTTATTTAGTTGTGAGCTATAAGTTGGCTTGCAACTTTTTTTATTTTGGTAATATTAACAGTCTTTTTAACATATATATTATGATGTACAAGACAGTAGAACTTGTTATCAACATGAAAGGTATATTTTCTGAAATGGTAAAGACTGTAGTTGTAAGAAAAAGGAATATTTTAGTATATGGCATTATAGTAGTTGTACTAGCTGTATTGTCAGTTGTTATAAGAACATATCTTATGGATAATAGCAGATCCGAATACATAACATACGCATTTGCAGCAAGAATGATTGCATATGCACAAGTTGATGACTGTGACAGCTTTGTAAAAGATGCAGAGTGGTATAGCCCTTATATGGAATATGTGAACATGAATGAGTATATGAATGCCGCTAATCCTAACGACTATGTAAAGTATAAAGACATAAGTGTACTTGCTTCAAGGTTAAATGCACCGGATGACTGTCTTAAGCTGTGTGGAATAGATTCGTATAAAGCTATCGAATACGATAACAGAATAGTGAAAAGGGATATATTTATAAAATGCTTTAATAATCTTTGCAGGTATTTTAAATATGGCAGTGAAATTAAAATAAAAGAACTGGGTATAGCAGGTCTTCCTAAAGATACGTTGAATGAAGAATGGATGGTGTATACAACAGAAGGAAGTTATATATATGATGGAATTATAATCAATCCATATATAGATACAACGATAGAAGCAATAACAAGGGCAGATCGTCTTTTGTGCGTGGTGGATAAGAAGTCTGATGATGTATGGTATGCCAATGTGCTGCTTAAATCATATGAGGATGGTTATGTAAATGTCAACATATATGGCATTACAAGAAGATATAAAGTGCGAAAGGTAGATGGATTCGTTGAAAATAGTCTTGCCAATATTTATATAAGTGCAGGCAAACTTAAAGAAATCGATATTAAAAGTGATGTTATAAGTGGAAAAGTTCTTTCTGCTAATGAGACATTTATCGAAATAGAAGGATATGGAAAGATACCGGTTGATGATAATTTTATGATATATGATGTTACAGATGGAGATAAAATAAGTGGCTATGATTCGGTTATTGTTGGCTATTCACTTGAGGATTTTGTTGTGGCACAAGGAAAAATATGTGGAGCTGTGAAGGGAAGAAAGCTTGTACAGACTAATATAAGGGTTATGCTAAAGACAACTGGCTATAAGCAGCTTTTTCATGACAGTGTGGAAGTGGATTCTGATGTAACTATTCATATGTTATATAACGATACTATAACAGATGTATGGCCAGGTGAGCATCTTGTTATAGATAAATCGGACGAAAGACTAAAGTCTGGAAGAATTAAACTGTATACAGACAATGGAAGCATACGTATAGATTCAATAAAAAGAGGACAGGGGTATCCATGGTATGAAGGCCAGATAGAACTTGCGTTATATGATGATGGAATAGCTGTAGTTAATGAGGTTGACATAGAGGAGTATCTTAAGTATGTTGTTCCAAGTGAAATGCCTGTATCATATGGCGTGAATGCACTTAAATGCCAGGCGGTATGTGCAAGAAGTTATGCGTATACACAGCTTGAGAATAACTATTATGGCGAGTACGGAGCACACGTTGATGATAGTGTTTCGTTTCAGGTATACAATAATACCAACAGAAATAATGATGCAGATATTGCAGTAGATCAGACGAGAGGAAAAGCTGTGTACTATAATGGAGAGATAGTCAAGACATATTATTATTCGACATCATGTGGATACTCAACAGATGTATGTGCATGGGGGAGTGATGATGAGGGCTATCCTATGTATGGTTCTACACATATAAGCAGAATTGTTTCTGATATTGATATGAGAGATGACACATGTTTTGAACAATATATAACAGAAGTACATAATGATGATTATGACAGTGAATTTCCCCTTTACAGGTGGAATACAACTATAAGCATAAAGGATATATCAGACAATATTAATTCCAAGCTTGCTTATGCATCCGCCAGATCTAATGTATACACTTACGATCAGAATGGAAACAAAGAGCATGCCAATGTGAGCAATGTCGGAAAAGTTCAATCTTTGGATGTTATTAAAAGAGGTTGTGGAGGGGTAGCAAGTGAGATTTTAGTTAGGGGTAGTGATTCGGAATGTGTGATTGCAGGTGAAAATACAATAAGAACAGTATTAGGAAGTAATAAGTTTGTTATAAATACACAGTCTGGTGAAACACATTATGATATACTGCCCAGTGCATTTATAACAGTAAAGCCAGTGTATAGTGAAAATGACGATAAATATGTAACAGCATATAAGATAAATGGCGGTGGTTATGGACATGGAATAGGAATGAGCCAGAATGCAGTAAGAAAAATGTCAGAAACTATGGATTATGAAGATATTCTCAAGGTGTTTTATAAAAATGTCCAGATAAAGAGTGTTACCTCCTCATAAATAAAAGAGCTGCATACCTCTTAATAAATAAAGAATGCAGAACATAAATGAAATGCAAAATATAGAATATTAAAAAATATAACAGGACTGCCCGGTCAATAATGATTATATAATACATGTATGCATAAAATGATAATGGCGTTATTATTGATGTGTATTATAGTGCATTCTTAACAGGGTAGTCCTGTTTGACGTTTTCATATTTTCTTGTCAATGTGATTTTTAATATTTTATCGATTTTTATCGATTCAGTTTTATTATGATTTATTTTCATTGCCAGCAGTTCTTTTTTTATTAGTTATAAGAAACGGCTGGAATATATTTTTTTCTATAAGTGTGTTAAACTCAGCACCAAAGAATAGAATTATTATGCATATATACATCCAGACAAGAAGAAGCATGAAAGTTGTAAGACTTCCATACGTATATGAATAATTGGCTATATAAGTAATGTATAATGAATACAATTCTGAGAATAAAAACCAGCCAATGCTTGCAATGAATGCGCCTGGGATCTCTTCTATAAGATGTTTTTTCTTATTAGGTATAAATGTATACATAACTGTAAAAAATAAAGTCAGCAGCGCCGGAACTAAAAACAGCCTGTTTGAAAAAATCGTGTCAAGGAGTGCTAACCTTCCTCCAAAGTTGGCAAGACGATCCTGTAGAAACTTAAGCAGGTGTTCACCAAATACTATGATTAAGAGGCTTGCAGATATTGATAATAAAAGTATAAGTGCATAAAGACTTGAAAATACACGCTGGATAAACCAGCTTCTGTTTGATTCACAGTCATTTATCTTGTTTAAGCATACCTTTATAGTCATAAAGCCTTTTCCAGCAGACCATAAAAGACCAATAGCTGTTAAAGAAAGTAATGTGACAGAAGAAGAACTTTCAATATCGCCAAATATACTTACCAGTATAGGATGGAATTCCTGTGGCATTATGTTTTCAAGCAGACTTAAAAGGTCAGCAGAAGTAACGGGAAAATAATGTATTATGTTAATAAGCGCTATTATGAAGGGCATAAAGCTAAGTAGAAGATAGTAACATGTCTGTGCTGCATAAGCTGCTATCTTGTCTTCATTTATTTTTTTAGATACTTCCTGAAATGTAAATATTATTCTTGCAAGCTTCATATATACTCCTGTTTCTATATTGTTATGACATTATATGTTATTTTTGGCAAATTATCAATAAGACGTGTAATAACTTGCATTTATATCTTGTTTTATGTAAAATGTATAAGTTAAAGATAAGAAAGGTATGGTTGTTTGTAATGGGGATTAGCGTTAAATTACAGGCGTTTGAAGGTCCGCTGGATCTTTTATTACATCTTATAGATAAGAATAAAGTTAATATATATGACATTCCTATTGCTGATATTACAGAGCAGTATATGGAATATGTAAGAAAGATGCAGGAAGAGGATCTTGATATAGTAAGCGAATTCCTTGTTATGGCAGCAACATTACTTGATATAAAATGCAGGATGCTACTTCCTAAAGAAGTGGATGAGGATGGTAATGAAGAGGATCCAAGGGCAGAACTTGTTGAACAGTTATTGCAGTACAAGTTGTTTAAGGCAATGGCGGAGGAACTGAAAGGGCAGCAGATTGATGCAGCCAAGTCGTATTATAGAAAGCCTGATATCCCCAAAGAGGTAAGTGGATATACACCACCACTTGATCTTAATGAGGTAATCGGTGATATGAATCTTCTTAAGCTCAATGCGATATTTGCAGACGTTATGAAAAGAAAAGAGGATAAGGTTGATCCTGTAAGAAGCAAGTTCGGAAAGATAGAAAAAGAAGAGGTTACCATGTCAGAAAAGCTTGTTGACATAAAGGCTTTTATGATGGAGCATAAGAGTTTCAGTTTCAGGGAGCTTCTTATGAAAGGAGCTTCTAAGGTCGCAGTTATAGTGACATTTCTTGTTATACTTGAACTTATGAAAACTGGATTTATAACAGTAAGACAAGAGGGAACCTGTGAAGAAATATATATAGATGTAGTTGGCAATCCTGAATTGATTGAGGATATATCTGAAGATTAGTATATAGCTGATTGACAGTATGTTTGTGGATAAGACGATTATGTTATTATGCGTAGAATATTCGCAGAAATGAGGATTATTATGAATATAAAACAAACAGAGGCGGCTATAGAGGCCATACTTTTTACGATGGGTGAATCGGTAGAGGCAGAAAAGATTGCGGCTGCAATAGACCACGATGTTGATACTACTGTTAAAATAATCCATAATATGATGGATTATTATGAGGATGAAGGAAGAGGAATCAAGATAATAGAACTTGAAGGCAGTTTTCAGATGTGTACTAAACAGGAATATTACGACACACTTATAAAGGTATGCAGTCAGCCCAAAAAGTACACTTTATCAGATGCAGCGCTTGAAACATTATCGATAATAGCGTATAAACAGCCTATTACCAAGCTGGAAATAGAAAAAATAAGAGGCGTTAATTCTGACAGGGCAGTTAATAAGCTTATAGAGTTAGGTCTGGTTAAAGAGGTTGGAAGGCTTGATGCACCTGGACGACCTATGCTTTTTGGAACTACAAAAGAGTTCTTAAGAACGTTTGGTGTACAGTCTATAGATGAGCTTCCGGTAATAAGTGAGGATATGATTGAGCAGTATAAAGAGGAAGCTGAATATGAGATATCAAGTGAGATAAAGGCTGGAGAAGATGCAGATGACGGACAGCTTACACTGGATATATGATTGATTGGTATATTACCTGTATATCAGAGTTTATATGATATAAGCCTGTATGATACAGAAATAGTAATTATCAGGTGAGAATACGAATCTAGAACATAATATGTTTTTAATATAGCACAGTTTATAAAGATGGAGGTATCAGAACATTATGGAAAGATTAAATGCATGGAATAAGTATGATGAAGACATGAAAAAGAAAGTGTTTGATTTTGCAGACGAATATAGAAAGTTCATATCTTTATGTAAAACAGAAAGAGAATGTGTTGAGGAAGGAGTACGTATATTAGAGGCAGCCGGTTATAAGAATCTTAAAAGTATAATTGCTGATGATAGAAAGTTAAAGGCTGGAGATAAGGTATATGCTGTTAATATGAACAAAGCACTGGTTGCTTTTAACATAGGTG
>DJDY01000156.1:3929-4447 GCA_002435585.1 Lachnospira sp. UBA5912 | reverse complement strand
CCAAGGCTTGATATAAAGCAGAATCCTTTATATGAGGAAACTGGCCTTGTGCTTCTTGATACACATTATTATGGTGGAATTAAGAAATATCAGTGGGTTGCTACACCACTTGCACTTCATGGTGTGGTTGCTCTTAAAGATGGAACTACAGTTAAGGTTGTTATAGGCGAAGATATGAATGATACTGTAGTGGGAATATCAGATCTTCTTATTCATCTTGCATCAGAACAGATGGACAAGAAGGCTGCTAAAGTTGTTGAGGGTGAGGCACTTGATATACTTGTTGGTAGTATGCCTGCTAAACATAATAAGACAGATGAATCGTCTGCTTCTGATAAGAAAGCTTCAGATAAGGATGCTGTAAAAGAGAATATACTTGCCATACTAAAAGATAAGTATGGAATTGAAGAGGAAGATTTTCTGTCAGCCGAATTAGAAGCGGTTCCAGCTGGTCCTGCCAGGGATTATGGCATAGACAGAAGTATGATAATAGGCTATGGACATGATGACAGAGTATG
>DJDY01000156.1:3688-3900 GCA_002435585.1 Lachnospira sp. UBA5912 | reverse complement strand
GACAGAGTATGTGCATATCCATCACTTATCGCACTTGTTAATTCTGCAAGTACCAAAAGAACAGGAGTATGCATACTTGTTGATAAAGAGGAAATCGGTAGTGTAGGTGCTACAGGTATGCAGTCGAGATTCTTTGAAAATATGGTTGCAGAGGTTATGGATAGATGTGGTGAATATAGTGAACTTAAGTTAAGAAGGGCACTTGCTAATTC
>DJDY01000156.1:0-3571 GCA_002435585.1 Lachnospira sp. UBA5912 | reverse complement strand
TTTGGCAAAGGTATGGTATTTAATAAGTACACGGGAGCAAGAGGAAAGAGCGGTTCTAACGATGCCTCAGCAGAATTTGTTGGAAAATTAAGAAAAATCATGGATGATGCAGATGTTGCATTCCAGACAGCGGAACTTGGAAAGGTAGATATTGGTGGCGGTGGAACTATCGCATATATACTTGCCAATCTTGATATGAATGTTATAGACAGTGGTATTGCTGTTCAGAATATGCACGCGCCATATGAGGTTATAAGTAAGGCGGATCTTTATGAAACATTAAACGGCTATGAGGCATTTCTTAAGAATGCATAATCTTTATATGATTTATATTGAATAACGTTGTAAAAATGTGTACAAGCATATAAAATATATAAAAAGTATTAAGAAACCGTTATTAAAATAACATTAATAATGAGTTCTGGTAAAAATGAATAAGCAGGACGTAAAAAAGATAATAAAAAGAAAGGTGTTATACGGATGAAGTGGAACAGATATTCTATTAAAACAACAACAGCTGCCGTTGATCTTATCAGCAGTGCACTTGATGATATAGGAATTGAGGGAATAGAGATTCAGGATAATGTACAGCTTACGCAGGAAGAAGCAAAGACAATGTTTGTGGATTTTATCCCTGAGCTTCCACCTGAT
Source organism: Lachnospira sp. UBA5912 (assembly GCA_002435585.1). Lineage (GTDB taxonomy): Bacteria > Bacillota > Clostridia > Lachnospirales > Lachnospiraceae > Lachnospira. The sequence continues at coordinate 2,920 of DJDY01000156.1, read as the reverse complement.
GATGGAACAGCAGTTGTTAATTTCTATATAGATTCAGATGAAGATGATGGAACACTAGTTAAAAAGGCAGAGCAGGAAATAGAAGATCTTCGTATGTTTGTTGATATAGGTGAGGGTACTATCACAAGATCAGAAACAGAGGACAAGGATTGGATTAATAACTGGAAGCAGTACTGGCATACATTTACTATAGGCAACCTGTATATTAAGCCAACATGGGAAGAAGTCACAGAAGATATGAAGGGGCATCCAATCCTTAGTATTGATCCTGGTACAGCTTTTGGAACGGGTTCGCATGAGACAACAAGAATGGTTATAAAACAGCTTGAAAAGTATGTAAAACCAGGAGATAATGTCCTTGATGTAGGATGTGGAAGCGGAATCTTATCAGTTGTTGCCATAAAATATGGTGCGGCACATGCGTTTGGAACAGATCTTGATCCTAATGCAATTATTGCATCACATGAGAACTCAGAACAGAATAATATTACATCTGAACAGTTTGAAGTAATAGAGGGTAATATTATAGATGATAAGTCGGTTAAGGATGCATGCGGGTATGAGTGTTATGATATAGTATGTGCGAATATTCTTGCAGATGTGTTAGAGCCACTTTCTGTTAATATACATGAACATATGAAGCATGGTGCTTATTTTATAACATCAGGTATAATCAACACTAAAGAGGATGAGGTTGTAGAAAGCTTTAAAAAGAATCCTAAACTTGAAATAGTTGAGATAAATCATGATGGAGAATGGGTTAATGTAACTGCAAGACGCAGATAAAAGAATGTTGTAAAAGAGAATTGAGGATTGTTATGTATCATTTTTTTGCAGAACATGAAAATATATCGGATGATTATATAGACATACGTGGTGGTGACGTTAATCATATAAAGAATGTTATAAGGCTTAAGACGGGAGATGAAGTGCTTATAAGCAGTGGAGATAATTATGATTACATCTGCACTATAGAACAGATAACAGATGATGTTGTGACAACAAGAATCGTTGAAACAAGACAGAAAACAAACGAACTGCCTGTTAAAGTGTATCTTTTCCAGGGACTCCCAAAAGCTGATAAGATGGAACTTATAATCCAGAAAATGGTTGAACTTGGAGCATATGAGATAGTTCCTGTTTCTATGAAAAGAAGTGTTGTAAAGCTTGATGCTAAGAAGGCAAAGTCAAAGACTGCAAGATGGAACGCTATATCTGAAAGTGCGGCAAAGCAGAGTAAAAGAAGTATAATACCACATGTATCAGATGTTGTTGATTTTAAACATGCATTAGAGATAGCAAAACAGCTGGATGTCCTTCTTTTGCCATATGAGTGTGCAGAAGGTATGGATTATACACGTAAGGTTGTATCATCTATAAGAACAGGACAGAAAGTTGGTATATTCATAGGTCCCGAGGGTGGATTTGACGGAGATGAACTTAAAATTGCCAAAGAGGCAGGATGTGATGTAATAACACTTGGTAAAAGAATATTAAGAACAGAAACAGCAGGAATGATGTTGATGTCAGTTATTATGTATAATATGGAAGATTAATAATAGATTAGAAATGGAGAAAAAATGCAGGCATATCTTGATAATTCAGCTACAACAAAGTGCGCACCTGAGGTTGTTGATGTGTGCGTGAAAGTTATGCAGGAGGATTATGGTAATCCTTCATCAAAGCATATGAAGGGTGTTGAAGCTGAAAAATATATAAAAGATGCTAAAGAGACTATAGCAAAGACTTTAAAATGTCAGGAAAAAGAGATACTCTTTACATCGGGTGGAACAGAGTCTAATAATATGGCAATAATAGGAACTGCCATGGCCAATAAAAGAAAAGGCAATCATGTAATTGTGTCAGCGGTTGAACATTCATCAGTAAAGGAGCCTTTTAATTTCCTTGAGGAACATGGATTCAGAGTTACTTACCTGAAGGTAGACAGCAGGGGGATTGTTGATCTTGATGAATTAAAAAATGCACTCGATGATGAAACTATTCTTGTATCGGTTATGTATACTAACAATGAGATAGGCGCTGTTGAACCTATTGAAGAAATCGGACATATAGTTAAGAATTATAATCCTGATATTGTATTTCATGTTGATGCTATACAGGCATATGGCAAGTTTAAGATAATACCTAAGAAACTTGGAATAGATCTGCTTTCGGTAAGTGGACATAAGATTCATGGACCTAAGGGAAGTGGATTTTTATATATAAAGGATAAGACAAGAATCAAGCCTATAATATATGGCGGCGGACAGCAGAAGGGTATGCGGTCAGGTACAGAGAATGTGCCAGCAATAGCAGGTCTTTCAGAAGCAGTAAAGCTTATATATAACGATGGATTTGATGCGAAGATTGACAGATTGTACGAGCTTAAGGATTATTTTATATCACAGGTTGAACAGCTTGACGATGTACAGGTGAACTCTTTAAAAGGACGTGAAAGTGCACCGCAGATTGTAAGTGTAAGTTTCAGGGGAGTAAGAGCAGAGGTGTTGCTGCATGCGCTTGAGGATAAGCAGATATATGTATCATCAGGTTCTGCATGTTCGTCCAACAAACCTGGACTTAGTAACACACTTGTTGCTATAGGTCTTGATAAAGATTTGTTAGACAGTACTATCAGATTCAGTTTCTGTTATGATACAACAAAGGAAGAACTCGATTATACGATAGCAGCACTTAAGGAGTTACTTCCAGTATTAAGAAAGTATACAAGACATTAATTATGAATAATATTAATGATGTGAGTGTCAAAAGTGAATTTTGCCACTTACTGATGTATCAGGATTGCTATTATGCAATTCACGCAATCCTTAAACACCTCAAACTTTCATAAAATGCCGTATTCACGACATTTTATTCCGTTTTCGGTGTTTAGCGTGTCCCAAGTAAAAAAGTCTTTTTC
>DJDY01000165.1:6780-6928 GCA_002435585.1 Lachnospira sp. UBA5912 | reverse complement strand
GACAGGACAATACATACAAGAATAAGAGAGTATGTGTATGAACTTACGCATAATGATTCACTTATAACATCAATAGTTCCAATAGGAGATGGCATAACGTTAAGTGTGAAAAAGTAATTAGATGAGTGTCTGTGCGCACCTGACACAA
>DJDY01000165.1:5778-6620 GCA_002435585.1 Lachnospira sp. UBA5912 | reverse complement strand
TTTGGCGCAGATGCGGTATATATTGGTGGTGAGGCTTTTGGATTAAGAGCTAAAGCAAAGAATTTTTCAAAACAGGATATGATTGACGGTATACAGTTTGCCCATGACAGAAATGTCAAGGTATATGTTACAGCTAATATATTAGCACATAATTATGACCTTGAAGGAGCAAGAGAGTATTTTAAAGAACTTGACATAATTAAGCCTGATGCAGTAATTATATCTGATCCAGGTATGTTTACAATAGCAAAGGAAGAACTTCATGATATTGATATCCACATAAGTACACAGGCCAATAATACGAATTATATGACATACAGATTCTGGTGGGAGCAGGGAGCTAAAAGAGTTGTTTCAGCCAGGGAATTATCACTTAATGAGATTAAACAGATAAGAAAGAATATACCAGAAGAGATGGAGATAGAAACATTTATACATGGCGCTATGTGTATATCTTATTCTGGAAGGTGCCTTCTTAGTAACTTTATGGCTGGAAGAGATGCTAACAAGGGAGCGTGTACACATCCATGCAGATGGAAGTATGCTGTTGTTGAAGAAAACAGACCAGGTGAATATATGCCTGTATACGAGAATGAAAGAGGTACATACATATTTAACTCCAAAGATCTGTGTATGATAGAACATATCCCTGAGCTTATAGAGGCAGGTATTGACAGCTTTAAAATTGAAGGCCGTATGAAAACGGCTCTATATGTTGCAACAGTAGCCAGAACATACAGACTTGCAATAGATGATTTCCTTAAAGATCCAGAATTATATAGATCAAGGATACCTTTCTATAAGTCAGAGATAAGTAAATGTACATACAGACAGTATACAAC
>DJDY01000165.1:4567-5621 GCA_002435585.1 Lachnospira sp. UBA5912 | reverse complement strand
AAATTCTCTGTCGGAGAACAGATAGAAGTTATGAAACCAGATGGAGAAAACATACAGGTCACGGTAAAAAGAATAACTGATGATAAGGGCAAGGATATGGAAAGCTGTCCTCATCCTAAACAGCAGTTATATATTGACCTTGGAGTTAAACTTGACAGATATGATATATTAAGACGTAAAGAAGAGTAAGATTATATATTTATATTTGTCATTCTTTAGAAAAATACGGGAAAACGGATAATTAATTAAATAGGATATGCAATAAAAGGTACTTTTACACATACAATAATAAAAATATGTGTAGAGGTGCCTTTCTTTGAAAGTATTTGAACAACCATTGTCAGAACTTGAAGAAAAGGAAATGATAAAAAGAAGCCGGAATGGGGATATGGATGCAAGGAATATACTGGTAGAAAAGAATATGCGCCTTGTTGCACATATGATTAAGAAATATATGTCGGCAGACAGGGATACTGACGACCTTATATCAGTTGGTACAATAGGTCTTATCAAAGCCGTTAATACGTTTGATCCAGAAAAAAAAATAAGGCTTGCGACCTATGCTGCGAAATGTATTGATAACGAGCTTCTTATGATGCTGCGCAATGATAGAAAGAAAAATATGGAGTTGTCTTTATCAGAACCTATAGGCACAGATAAAGAGGGAAATGATATAACATTTATGGATGTTGTATGTGATGAAGAGCGGGATGATATAACACAAATGCTTGTTGCATCCCAGCTGCAATGCCTAAAGGAGCATATGGCAGAGGTGCTTAGTAAGAGGGAAATGATGATAATATATGGACGATATGGTCTTGATGGCGATAAAGAAAAAACACAGAATGAACTTGCGTGTAAACTTGGAATCAGCAGGAGTTATGTAAGCCGTATAGAAAGAAAGGCATTAAATAAGCTGTATTATCTGTTAAAGAACTATAATCTGATATGATGGCATATATTGTAAAAAAAGTAGTATCATGCTATAATGTGCGCAAGCAATGAGCCGTGCCAGACCAAAGCCTGACAAGGTGCTGTGCTAGCACAAAGCACT
>DJDY01000165.1:4225-4476 GCA_002435585.1 Lachnospira sp. UBA5912 | reverse complement strand
AGCTTTTCCGGACATGCACGGCAGAGTAAATTACGATATCATAAAACACCAGGATACATATATGTATGCCTGGTTTTTTGAATATGTGCAAGACTTAATAAGGTATAAAAAGCATATAAAAGATTATAAAAGATTGCAGTAATATATAGCTGTAAGTATAATGATAAAAGAATAACTGAATATAATATAAGTAAGGTGGATGAAGATATGAGTGATTCAGATATTATTAAAGAAAGATTAATACAAGTAAG
>DJDY01000165.1:0-4206 GCA_002435585.1 Lachnospira sp. UBA5912 | reverse complement strand
AGAAATATAATGAAAAATAGTAAGGTCAGCCTGTATGTTGTACCAACAGGGGATTATCATATATCCGAATATGCAGGGGATTATTTTAAAGAAAGAGAGTTTATAACAGGCTTCACAGGTTCGGCGGGAACAGCAGTTATAAGCATGGAAGAAGCAGTGCTTTTCACAGATGGAAGGTATTATGTACAGGCAGAAAAACAGCTTAAAGGAAGTACAATAAAGCTTATGCGCATGGGAAGTGAAGGTGTGCCTACACTTGTTGAATACTGCAGAAGCAAGCTTGGAAAGAATGAAAAGATAGGCTTTGATGGAAGATGTGTTGAAGCACAGGAGGGTATAGAGTTAAGAAATGTTGCATATGAAGCGGGTGCAGAGTGTGATTATGAATTCAATGCAATAGAAAAAATATATACGGACAGAGCAGAGTTTCCACACAGCAAGGCTTATTATCTGGAGGAAAAATATTCAGGAGCTGGAATCAGGGAAAAACTCTATGAAGTAAGAAAAGCTATAAAGGAAAAAGGAGCAGACTGCCATGTAATAGCAACATTGGATGACATATGCTGGTTATACAACATAAGAGGTAACGATGTTCATTGTAATCCTGTTATTATGGCATACTCATGTATATATGAAAACAGTGCTGTGCTGTATACAGATGCAGACAGGCTTAATGATAACAATAATTATATATTGGATAAGCTGTCAGAGGCTGGTGTGAGTGTAGCGCCATATGAGAGTATATATGAGGATATACAGAATATGCAGCCGATGCAGCATGGAAAGCGCAGGGTTCTTCTAGATTCAAAGCGTATAAATACACGTCTGTATATGCTTGCAGCCAACAACAATAATATAGAAATTATAGACAGACAGAATCCTGAAGTACTGTTAAAGGCCATAAAGAATACAACAGAGATAGCTAATTTAAGAGACGTACATATAGATGATGGACTTGCAGTGACAAGGTTTATATTCTGGCTAAAAGATACAGTAAGAAGCGGAAAAAAGATCACAGAATATGATGCTGCCATGTATCTTGATAAGTTAAGAAGTGGCATAAAAGATTATATAGAACTTAGTTTTGATACAATAAGTGCATATGCGGATAATGCAGCAATGATGCATTATCAGGCAACAGAAGATAACTGTGCATATCTTGCTGCAAAGGGTATGCTATTAGTTGATTCGGGAGGACAATATCTAAGAGGAACAACAGATGTTACAAGGACTATAGCGTTAGGACCTGTTACGGATGAAATAAAAAAGTGTTATACACTCACGCTTAAAGGAATGCTTAATCTTGCTAATACGCATTTTCTGTATGGATGTACAGGATATAATCTGGATATTATGGCAAGAGCTCCATTGTGGGAACAGAATATCGATTACAGATGTGGAACAGGCCATGGAATAGGTTATCTTTTAAATGTACACGAAGCACCTAATGGCTTTCGATGGAGACATATACCTGGAGTAAACGATCTTGCTGTCTTAAAAGAGGGAATGGTGACATCAGATGAGCCAGGAGTATATGTTGAAGGACAGTTTGGCATAAGAATAGAGAATGAGATAATAACGGTCAAAGACAAGCAGAATGAATATGGAACATGGCTTAAGTTTAATATGCTGACAGCAGTTCCAATAGATCTTGAGCTTGTTGATGTAACATATCTTAATGAGAAGGATATACAGCAGCTTAACGAATATCACAAGTGGGTATATGATGTATTAAGCCCTTATATGACAGGTGCAGAGCTTGAACGCCTTAAGGAAAGTACAAAAGAAGTGATAAACAAATAGAATAAGTGGTATTACTACGTATTATCAATGATAATTATATAAAGAAAGAGAGACGGTTGAATGGATATAAAAGAATTCAGAAGTGATACAGAAAGGATAAAAGCTAACAAGCAAGAATACCCTGATAATACAAAGATCAGAACTGTTAATTACAGGGTATATGCTGTTATAGGTATTATAGCAGTTGTTGTAGCTGTTGCTATTGCTTTATTTGTACATGCCAACAGATTTGATATAAAAGAATATATTAAGCCTGTGTACACAGGAGCCAATGGCTATGCTTCAGTTACTTTTGTTATTGATGAGGATGGATTATATGCCAGATTATCAGGAAAGAATCCTGACAGTGATAAACAATATTATGTGCGTAAATTCATAGAATCACTATCAGTTCATTCTGATGCAACAGATATAAAGAATGGTGATACACTTAATGTAATCATAGATTATAACCAGTCGTATGCTGACAATGCGAAAGCAGATATAGCACATAATGAATATACATATAAGGTCAAGGGCATAACAGATGGAGCTGTGGTTGATTTATATACCGGAGTAAGCGTTACATTTACGGGTATCAGTCCTGATGCCAGGATTATTGTAAGTAATGATTGGGAGGATGATTATCTTAAAACGTTAAACTTTACTGCAGATAAATCAGAAGGTATAAAACTTGGAGATAGAATTACAGTTTCGTGCGATACATCATATGAGGACTTAGCAAGACAGGGGATTATAGCACGTTCCATGGATATGGAGGTTGTGGCAGATATGCTTAGCTCATATTGTGAATCTGCATCGGATATTAATAGTGATACCATGAATACAATATATTCTGAAATAAAAGATACGATAAAAAAAGAGACAGAGGATGCTACATACAGAATGTTGTATGCCGCAACAGGAAATACAGATTATCTATATCATCTTAATGAAGAAAATGCAGATAATATCCAGATAGAGAAAGCATACTTCCTTAATAAAAAAGACAATGATGAAGAAAAAAATAATAGTTCCAATGTTATCAGAAACTATATAGTGGTAGAAGCATCAGCAGATATCAGCGATAATGAGTCTAATGAAAAGGTCTATTTTATGTTCGTATATAATAACGCATATATTACAATAGATGGTGTGTTTAATGTCGGTCATGATAATCAGAACAAACGTTTTGCATGTAGTACAAATGAGGAAAATATATACGACAGCTATGTGGGTGACTTGAAAAATAACTATACAGTTGATAAAATAAAGTAAGTATATGTTAGAAGGAGTTATAAACGGGATGAATTACAAAAAAAAGGTACGTCTTGGTGATTTGCTTGTTCAAAAGGGAATAATAACCGAAGAGCAGCTTAATGAAGCTTTAAAGATGCAGAAAGAAAAGAAGCTTATGCTTGGTGAGATGATTGTATCTATGGGGTTTGCCACGCAGAGCCAGATTAATGATGCATTGTGTGAACATCTTAAAATAGACTTTGTGGATATGAGAGAGGAAGAACCAGATCCACAGGTGTTGTCATTGCTTGATGAGTCTATTATGAGAAAATATACACTTGTGCCTTTAAGACATGATGAAAATAATGCGGGTGCGCTTCAGGTAGCCATGGCAGATCCTATGAATATACTTGCTATGGATGATATTAATATTATAACAGGTATGCAGGTTGTTCCACTGCTTGCCAATGCACAGGATATTAATGCATTTCTTGATAAAGCATTTGGACAGCAGCAGGCACAGAATATTGTTGAGCTATATAAAAAAGAGCAGGGAGATAACAATAAAGAGGCAGAAAAAGAAAATAATGCCAGAAGAGAAGAAATAGAGAATGCTCCAATAGTTGTTCTTATCAATAATATCATAGAACAGGCTGTAAGACAGCGTGCAAGTGATATTCATATAGAACCTATGGAAAAAACAGTAAGAGTGCGCTACAGAATAGATGGTAACCTTAAGGAAATAATGAAGTATGATAATGCACTTCTTGGCGCTATTACAACACGTCTTAAGATTATGTCAGGCATGGATATCTCAGAAAAACGTAAGCCACAGGATGGACGTATAACTATAACTGTCGACAGGAGGGAATATGATATCCGAGTGTCTAACCTTCCAACTGTGTATGGTGAGAAAGTCGTTATGAGAATTGCATCCAAAGAAGGTTTTAATGTAGATATATCCAAGCTCGGACTTACAGAAAGAGACAGAAAAGTGTTTCAGGATATATTAAGGAATCCTCATGGAATCATACTTGTAACAGGACCTACTGGTAGTGGTAAGTCAACAACTCTGTATACAGCATTGAGTGAGCTTAATACAGAGGATGTTAATATAATAACAGTAGAAGATCCTGTAGAAGCGAATATTGATGGCATAAACCAGGTTCAGGTTAATACAAAAGC
>DJDY01000084.1 GCA_002435585.1 Lachnospira sp. UBA5912 | reverse complement strand
TACTCTGTACAGGATTTTGCAAAGGCAGCTCTTTTTGCTGCACATCCAATTGACCTTGGTACAAGATGTACTGTATTTATGAATTCCAAGGTTAAACAGGCACAGAAAGAAGGTGCAGAGGTATCTGATATATCAGCAGGGCTTGCATATTCTGTCATCAAAAATGCGTTATACAAGGTTATAAAGATTGCTGACCCTTCTGACCTGGGAAAACATATCGTTGTACAGGGTGGAACATTTTATAACGATGCTGTATTAAGAAGCTTTGAAAAAATAACAGGAGTTAATGCCATAAGACCTGATATTGCAGGTATAATGGGAGCTTTCGGAGCTGCTCTTATTGCAAGAGAGCGTTATGACGGAATATCAGAATCAACTATGCTCTCAATTGATAAGATTAACAGCCTTACATACGAAACTACACTTACAAGATGTAAAGGATGTACTAACAGCTGCCATCTTACTATCAACAAGTTCTCTGGTGGACGCTCTTTCATAACGGGTAACAGATGCGAACGTGGTCTTGGAAAAGAACGTAACAAAGAACATGCGCCTAATCTTTTTGATTACAAGTTCCACAGATTATTTGATTATGAACCATTGTCTGCTGACCTTGCTGTCAGAGGTGTTGTTGGCATACCAAGAGTACTTAATATGTATGAGAACTATCCTTTCTGGTTCACTTTCTTTACTAAGCTTGGCTACAAAGTTGTTCTTTCACCACAGTCAACAAGAAAGATATATGAACTTGGTATAGAATCTATACCATCTGAATCAGAGTGTTATCCAGCTAAACTGGCTCATGGACACATTAGCTGGCTTATTAAGAAAGGCATTAAGTTTATATTCTACCCTTGTGTTCCTTACGAACACAAAGAAATAGATGGTACTAACAACCATTATAACTGCCCTATTGTTACTTCATATGCTGAAAACATTAAGAACAATGTTGAGGAAATTAAATCAGAAAATATTGATTTCAGAAACCCATTTCTTTCTTTCGAAAGTGAAGAGATTCTTGCCAAAAGATTACATGAGGAATTCCCTGACATTCCATCTGGCGAGATTAAGGCTGCTGTTTCTGATGCTTGGAAAGAGCTTATGAAGTCAAGAGAGGATATGCATAAAAAGGGTGAAGAAGTCATCAAGTATTTAAAGGATAATAACAAACGTGGTATTGTTCTTGCTGGACGTCCATATCATATAGACCCTGAGATTAACCATGGTATACCTGAACTTATCAATTCATATGGCATAGCTGTATTAACAGAAGACAGTGTTGCTCACCTTGGAACTGTTGAACGTCCGCTTATTGTTATGGATCAGTGGATGTATCATTCAAGATTGTACGCTGCTGCAAGCTTTGTTAAGACTCAGGATAATCTGGATCTTATACAGCTTAACTCATTCGGATGTGGTCTTGATGCTGTAACAACTGATGCTGTCAACGATATATTAACCAAATCAGGAAAGATATATACCGTATTAAAGATAGATGAGGTTAATAACCTTGGTGCTGCACGTATACGTGTAAGATCACTTATAGCTGCCCTTAAGGTACGTGATAAGAAGAATTATAAACGTACACTTGTTTCATCTGCTTATAACCGTGTTGAGTTCACACCTGAGATGAGAAAGAATTATACTATTCTATGTCCTCAGATGTCACCTATACATTTTGACCTGTTAGAACCTGCTCTTAACTCATGTGGTTACAACTTTGAAGTACTTGACAACGATAACAAGTCATCTGTTGATGTGGGACTCAAGTACGTAAACAATGATGCATGCTACCCTTCCCTAATGGTTGTCGGTCAGATTATGAATGCTGTGCTTTCTGGTAAATATGACCTTTCAAAGACTGCAATCATAATCACACAGACTGGTGGAGGATGTCGTGCATCTAACTACATCGGATTTATCAGACGTGCCCTTGAAAAAGCTAACCTTGGTTATATACCAGTTATCTCTCTTAGTGCACAAGGACTTGAGACTAATTCTGGATTCAAGTACGACCTTAAAATGTTAAAGAAAGCTATGATGGCTATAGAATATGGTGATGTATTTATGAATGTTGTATACAGAACAAGACCTTATGAAAAAGTACCTGGTTCTGTCAATGCCCTTCATGAACACTGGAAAGAAATATGTATCAAACAGATTACACAGGATAAAGTTAAAATGAAAGATTTTAACAATAATCTTCGTGCTATTGTTAAGGATTTTGATAATATCGAATTACTTGATATAAAGAAACCAAGAGTTGGTGTTGTAGGTGAGATTCTTGTTAAATTCCTTCCTGCGGCTAATAATTACCTTGTAGACCTTCTTGAAGCTGAAGGGGCAGAAGCTGTTGTTCCTGACCTCATGGGATTTCTTCTATACTGTGCTGAAAATGCTAACTTTAAACACAAGTACCTTGGTACTTCTGGCAAGTCTGCATTTATTAACAATACAGTCATAAAGATTCTTGAATGGTTCAGAAAAGCCGGCAACCAGGCACTTGCAGACAGCAAGCGTTTCGATGCACCTGCATCTATCAAAGATACCGCTGCTCTTGCAAAAGACCTTGTATCGCTTGGTAACCAGACAGGTGAAGGATGGCTTCTTACTGGTGAAATGATAGAACTCATACATAATGGAGCAAGTAATATTGTATGCTGCCAGCCATTCGCATGTTTACCAAACCACATTGTAGGTAAAGGGGTTATCAAGGAATTGCGTGCTGCCTTCCCTGAAGCCAACATAATAGCAGTTGATTACGACCCTGGTGCTTCTGAGGTTAACCAGCTTAACAGAATCAAGCTCATGCTGGCAACTGCTAATAAGAACCTTCAAAAGTCGGCTGAATAAGTTTACGTATTTAATAGCATTTTTATAACTTTGAATTATTGCACTTTTCTACCAGATTTTTCTAATTAATTTTGACTTATTATAAAAAAGTTGTATAATAATAAAAGAATATTCGGAGGATAAGCATATGAACTTTTTATTATTTTTAGGACCTATTATAGGTGTTGCAGTTTCAATATTTGCCGTTGTTGTTATTATATCAGTTATCGGCGCTGTTGCTGGATCTGAAGAAGATTTTGACGAATAATGAGTAGGCTGTGATATCATTTTACCAGTTATATATTAACTGGTAGATTAACAGTTAGTTTCATTTGCAGATATTGAATAAAGAAAGCACTCAGTTAGTTGTACGCTTTATAAAGCTTGTAACTAACTGAGTGCTTTCTTATATTCTTTCTTTGCACTATTTCCTTCATCCACTTCACTTTCTCGCCGTGCTAAGTCCAAGAAAACTTTGTTTTCTTGGACTACGGGCTTTCGCCCTATCAGTATAAAAATAATAGAGTCCTCTTTTATGCAAGCATTTTTCTCTACTTTCTCGCCGTGCTAAGTCCAAGAAAACTTTGTTTTCTTGGACTACGGGCTTTCGCCCTATCAGTATAAAAATAATAGAGTCCTCTTTTATGCTTGCATAAAAGAGGACTCTATTATTTTTATACTGGCACGGCTCATATTTATATATTTTCGATTTGCCAGTCTATGGGGGTTAGGCCATGGCTTTCAAGAAACTCATTGCATTTACTGAAATGTTTACATCCAAAGAAGCCTCTGTTGGCTGACAGTGGACTTGGGTGTGCACTTGTAAGTATGAGATGCTTTGGATTGGTTAACATAGGGATTTTATCCTTTGCCGAATTTCCCCATAGCATATATACTATTGGCCTGTCCTGGGCATTTACAGCATTGATTACAGCATCTGTGAACTGCTCCCATCCTCTTCCCTTATGTGAAAATGCAGCATGTGCTCTCACAGTAAGTACTGTATTAAGCATAAGAACACCCTGATCTGCCCATTTTTTCAAATATCCATTATTAGGATAATAACAGCCTATATCGCTCTGCAATTCTTTATAAATATTCTGTAACGACTTAGGTATAGGATTACCTGGAAGTACCGAAAAACTAAGACCATGTGCCTGATTCACTTCATGATATGGATCCTGTCCAAGTATAAGTACCTTTACATCTTTTAATGGTGTGAAATGAAATGCATTAAATATATCATCTGCTGGAGGATATACAACACATCTGCTATATTCATCCTTTACAAATGTATATAATTTCTTATAATAATCCTTCTTAAACTCTCCACTTAATGCTTCCTGCCAATCACCAGTTATCATTGACATAATATTATAATCCTCATTTCTGCACACTTTTACACATATGAATCCATATCTGGTGTGCCGCAACATGAATTCAATATTGTAAATATCTCTTAAATCCCTATACCACTAACAAACAGCATTCGTTTTCTAAACTACTATAATCTCATAGGAATGCCTTTATCAGCAAGATATTTTTTAAGATCTTTGATTTTCATCTCTTTATAATGGAATAATGAAGCCGCAAGTGCAGCATCTGCTTTACCTTTAGTAAATGCATCATAAAAATGCTCCATTTTACCTGCACCACCTGATGCTATAACTGGAATTGATACATTTGATGCAACAGCATTTGTAAGTTCAATATCGTATCCTGACTTAGTTCCATCACAGTCCATACTAGTAAGCAATATTTCACCAGCACCGAGTTTTTCTGCTTTCATGGCCCATTCAACAGCATCCATGTGCATATCAACTCTTCCACCATTCTTATATATACTCCAATGTCCGTCCTGTTGTCGCTTAGCATCAATCGCTACGACAACACACTGGCTTCCAAACTTGTCAGCAGCCTGTGATATAAGTTGTGGATTCATAATTGCAGCCGAATTAACAGATATTTTATCTGCACCTTCTCTAAGTA
>DJDY01000086.1:7059-18039 GCA_002435585.1 Lachnospira sp. UBA5912 | reverse complement strand
CAAAATAAGATATTATTCCTGCCATGAAGAATATAGAAAGATATGTAAGATTCATGGCAACTGCTGCATCACCTGAAATCATAGCGAATATCTTCATAATAAAAAGACCAACATTGTGCATCATTGAAGATGTAAAATCATAATACTGTACTGAAAATGGTGCTCCCAATCTGTCACAAGTCAGATTCCACGCCTGTTCTGTGAACTGCTTGGCATTAACAATAACTCCCATATCGTCACCGCCAAGATAAAACAATGGAATATTAAGCTGGCAGTTACCAAGTTCCATCAGATGATACATCATTCCAAATATTATCAATATCATTAATATAAAACTGCAATAACTCTGCCATGTCCTTTTTAAATAATTCGTAATCTTTTCCATAATATAATACTCTCCAATATCACTAGTAATTTATTTATCTTGCGCTTATAGATATTGAATTTATATCTATATTATCCATTAAGTCTATGTGATATACCTTACCATATCTGCCTGTTTTTATACAGTCTTCGTCCGTTATATCATAGCTTAGCTTTTTTCCATAATTATTTTCACATACCATTGTCATATTATTATCATGATTATACAGGAAAATATCTATACTGTCAGTATATATATCATAATCATATGTTCCATTTCCAAGAATAATGTTGTGATTGCTGCACTCTGCAAGCACTACATAATTATTATTGACATGATTAAGTATCTTAAAGTCTTTCTGTTTCATAATATTATACTCATCAGACAACTTATATGTTTTTCCTTCTTTTAAAAGTACATCATCCCATCCTATAACATTGTTCTTTTTTAACAGCCAGGTTACATAAGCTCTGTTAGTATATCCAGCATCCAATGTATATATAGCATGTGATATATCAAACACATAATCCATTCCTATATTATCAAGAATACCTGCATCAATTGCATCCTGCATAGTATCTACATCATCCTGATAAAATGAATCAGCATCTTTTACTGAATATGTACCCACTATATTATCGAAAGCAAAAATCACAGTAAATAATGCCGCCATAACTACATTAAATACAATAAACAACTTTTTATTCTTTATTCTTCTTCCGATTATTACAATAACAGCCGAAATAATAAGTGCAACTCCCCAGCTTCCAAAGTAAGCTGGAATATAACCAACAAACCACTCTATTTCCCTCTGATATTTGACAGATATAGCTATCAGTACAGATGGTAAGGCTATAAGAGCCACACCAAACCAGATCATACCTGTCAGGTTTTTCTTTTCTTTATCCTTAAGATATAAAACAATAAAAAGAAAAGCTGCAAAAAATAATATATATGTGATTATATTGCTTATTCCTATATTTTCTCTTATAAACTCTATCCAGAACTTAGCATCTGCCTGAAAAAAATCCTTGACTGCCGCACCAAATCCAATAGCACCAGAACACTGTTTTACAAATGTAGTTACGATTTTGCCAAGACTCATATTAACTGTAGCGCCATCATAATTACCACTTGCAAGATGCCTTACTAACAAGTTAAATACAACCCAGAATATCATTATAATAATCTGTGGCAGACCTGTTTTTATAGCTTTCCAGAAATTCTTTCTTAAGTAATCCCATCCATCTATACATATAAGTGCTATTATAAACAGAACGCATAAAATATATGATACTTCGTACAGACCAAGTGAGATAAACCAGCTTATACAGCTTAGCACCTGAAAAATAACTTTGCCTGTTTTTCTGTATTTTATATAACATAACACAGCACACAAAACAAACAAAAGACAAAACTGTACAAGACCATGGAATGCATATACTCCTGTATAATATGTTGCCCTGAACGAAATCACTGCTGGGAAAATAACAACACAAAGATATGATAAGGGCTTTGAATCTGTCAATTCTTTAACAATTGCTGATAAGAAAAGAGCATCAAAGAATATAGCTGCAACTATCATTCCCTTGTAAACCACAAGTGGAAGATAACATAATACATAATCGCAATAAAACGAAAATATAAGAATTCTTCCATTAACCGTTGCCCACCTTTTAATATCACCAAGAACTATATCTGTTACTGTGACATCATTACTAATTGCGAAGCCACGGTCTACATGAGTCCACATATCGTCAAACATATATCCACTCTGTATAACTATTTTAAAACAAAGCAGATACAATACCGCAATTCCTGCCCATATTAAATATTTACCATATTTTTCCAGCTTACTGCCTATCATTTTTCTCTCCAACTTTCGCTATTATCTCATCAAACTTCCTCATAATATCATCCCACTGGAAGTAATCCTCTACATACTTTCTTGCATTTTTACACATAATCTCATATACATCAGGATGTTCGTATAAATAATTAAGGCATCCTTCGAATTCAAAATAATTCTTATAGTATAACCCACCATTACTCTTAACACAATGACCCTTTAATACATCACATATACCATTGACAATAACCGGCTTTGAAAGAGTCATTGCCTCAAGTACAGATATAGACAGACTTTCAAACTTTGATGGGAGCATAAGTGCTTTAGCTCCACTTATACCATCAAACTTATCCTCATCTGTAACAAATCCAAGATTAATTATATCCGGATGTTTAGGAATCTCACACACAGCTTTTCCCATAAGTACTAATTTCAGGTTGCTGCCTTTATTTCTTTTCTTATATTCCATAAAATATCTGAACAATCTTGGACAATCCTTACCTTCATCTATTCTTCCGACATAGATTATATAATTGTCAAGATTATACTGGCTGTATTTTTTTCTAAATCTTTCAGCACTTACCTCAGATGGAACATCGACACCTACGCCACATACCTCGTATGGTACATCTTCATTATGGAATATTGAATGTACAAGATCTTTTTCTTCATCAGTAAGGAATACAAAAGCATCTGCTGCGCCAAACACCTTTTTATACATATCAAAATGTATGAATGGCTCCTGATGGGCTGTAGGGATAAATATTGCCTTGTTCTTAATTCTTACTATACTCTTAACCGCTGTATAATAAAGATAAGTTACTACTATAATAGCTTCATATTCATCCTGATGTTCATCAACATATTCTACAAGCTGTGGACAGAAAGGACCCATGTGCTCTATCCATCTGTCTGAAAGTTCTACAGGAGCATCAGGATTGGAAAGCATCTCTGAATCAAGTGCTGAGAATATCTTAGGTATTCTTTCGTGTTCTGTCTTAAATCTTCTTACAGTAACACCATTGATATCCTCAACTCCCTCTTTATAATAGTTAGACCATTTTACATATTCAACTGCACATGAAGTTAACACCTCAACTTCATATTTGGCTTTTAATCTCTCTGCTATTTCCCTTGAATATAATTCCGAACCACCATTAACTTCAAGGCCATATCTTTGATTAATAATTGCTATCTTTTTCATAATAATCTCCATTTTTTAATAAGACATTCTCTGGCACATTAAATATATTTAACAATGTGCTTTTATTACATATCAAGAAAATCTATAAACTTCTTAAGTACTACATCCCACTTGAAATTATCCAGAACAAACTGCCTTCCTGTACGTCCCATCTGTGATGCCGTCTGCGAATTATCAATATAATAGTTAAGGCAGCCCTCAAACTCAAAATAGTTGCCAAAATATAATCCCGAATTAGACTCCCTTGCAAAGTTACTCGTAACATTGCACTCACTATGAACAAGAACAGGTCTTTCTGTAAGCCAGCTTTCCATGATAACTATAGAAAAGCTCTCATTCTTTGATGGCTGGCATAAACATATCGCACCAGAACATGCATCATACTTATCCTGTATGTCAACAAAACCTAAGTCAATAACATCATCTTTGATAGCTGCTGGTACATTAACCTCACCGCCACCTATTAATACAAGCTTAATGTCAGGAATCTTATCAGAATTTCTTTTCTTGTATTCTGCAAAATATGTTATGAGCGTATTAATATTTTTCGCTTCATCTTTTCTTCCAGCATATATAATATACGGAGAATTGATATTATATTTTTTTCTGAATCTGTCTGCATCATATTCAAAATCAGTTTCTATGCCAATACCTAAAAGCAGCTGGTTAACACCCCTTAGATCAAGTATTTCATTAGCAAGCTCCTGTTCTGGTTTTGCATTGAAAGCTATTCCTCTCAAATCTCTGAACGTTTCCCTGAAATGTCTGAAATACGCATATGCTTCGTCATGAAGACAAGGAATCAATATTGATTTAAATGGACACGACTGAATGCCATAATAAGTTGTACCAAACATATAAGGTATAAACACAAACCTATGATAATCCTCACTATGTTCTCTTATATAATCATACATATCAGGACTGTTTACCATCTCTTTAAGAAAAGTTGTTTCTTCATCATATGATATTGTTTTTCCCTGCATTAACTTAGCATTAATAGCATGGAATTCTTTCATATTTCCTTTCCTTACTTTAAATCTTCTTACTGTTACTCCATCTATATGTTCTATACCTTCTTTGAAATAGTTTTCAGTCCAGTCAGAAGCAAACTCTTTAACACACGTAGTTATAACCTCTACATCAACTCCTGCAGCATGCAGATGCTGTACAAGTCCTCTTAATTCCTGCTCTGCCCCGCCGCGTATATCTTTATAATACCATGGAATAACGAATCCTATCTTCTTCATGCAACGCTCCATTCTTTTATCTGCCACTCTTTTCAATAAACGCTGTAAGATACTGTCTAAACTGCTTTGCTATAGTTTCATATCCGAAACTTTTAAGTCTTTCATTCTGCCAGCTTATAAGCTGCTGTTTAAGTGCTTTATCATTAACAACCCTGTCTATACATCCAGCAACATATACAGGATTTTTATCATCTATAATCATGCCCTTATGTCCCATAGTATCAGCTACAGCGGCCTTATCATATGCTATAATAGGCACCTCAAACTTCATAGCCTCCACAAGTGGAACACAGAAGCCCTCATGTTCACTCATGCATAAAAACACATCTGCCGTTCTATAGTATGCAAGTATCTGATTAAACTTAATATGTCCTGTAAACACTATTGACTCTCCAAGACCAAGTTTCTTTGTATACTCAGTTAAACGTATATAATAAGGATCATTATCTTTATATGAACCTGCTAGTATCAGACGTGATTTTTTATTATATAATCTGTTGTAATAATAAAATGCTGATATTAAATCTTCATGTTTCTTATTAGGTGCTACTCTTCCTGTAAAAAGAATGTTAGTATAACCATCAGAATATTCTTTCATGACACCTCTGTCAGGCTTTTTATCATAGTCAGATAAAGGTATAATAATAGGTAATACATCTATATCGCATTTATACCCCATGTTAATGAGATCCTGCTTATTATACTCAGACACTGCAAGACAATAATCCACTTTATCAGCAAGATACTTTGCACCTTCCAATCCATATTCGCATATCTTAGCAAATCTTTCGTCACAATTCCTGAAATATCCAGGTGGAGTAATGTTATGGTAAACAACTATCTTCCTGCAGTTATATCTGGCAATATCATAATTCAATCTACTGCCTGTTGACATATGAAATATAATAATATCATCCTTCTGTACATCATTAAGTGTATCTATACTGACTGCTGTTTTCTTATCTAACGGAGGAACTATACTCTCTGCATATATCCTTGTTGTATATCCCATTTCTTTGATAATTTCTCCCATGGCTATGGTATCATTACTTACAGCATCTCCATATGCAATTGTAGACAGTACCTGAAAAATACGCATATTACTTTCCACCCTTTAATTCTTCAATCTGCTTTTTAAGTTCTGCTATTTCCTTATTTTGCTCATCAATATAACATCCCATCTGATTCATAAGTCTTACGAGCGATGCATTGAAGCCATCCTGTGCCATAACAATAGGCTCTACAAAGAAATAAACAAGCTTTCTTATAACCTTTTTGAAGAATACAGAAATCTTATTACCCTGAAGTGGTCTGTATGGATTAACTTCCCACTCATGATTGGCTACATATAAATCTTCATTAAACTTAACCTTATCAAACTTGTTAACATTCATGGAACCAACATCCACAATAACATCATCAAAACTTAAGATATCGTTTGTATATCCTTTAACTTCGATATCTTTCTTTATCTCTTTCATTATGTCCTGAACATTAATCTGATTATTATTCTCCATGACAATCCTCCATTTTAACAGGAAATATATATAACAAACCTAACATAATATTGATAGTCTTATTAATATATTCTATTTTATTTATTTATTTTTATATAATGATGTAAATGTGAATTGAATAGCAATATAGCAATCCTTAATTTTGAACCATTACATCATTTTTAATACATAGTTTATATAGTGTCTTCAATCATTTATTTGATGTATTTATCATTCCAGTTTTTAGAAATTAGCATATATAAATGACTGTACTCCACCTGTGTACCCAAACATAATTATGACAAGTATAAGTACATAATACACTGCCCATCTTACAACAATATTTTTTTCTGCAAGACTTGCTCTTATGCTGATTCCCTTTTCTTTCAGTACACTTATTATAAATACAACTATACATCCAATAAGAATGATTATATAATCTCTTGATTCAAGTCCAAGGTTTAACAGACTACCATCACTAAACTGTGAAAAGCTGAAGCTTACAACCGACTGTTTAATCATAGTAAGCGCTGCACTTAATGATGTACCCATATCAAAATACCATCCGATATTTACCAGTATGAATGTTCTTATTATCATCCATACCTTCCATGGTTTTGAATCATGTTTTATATGGAACTTATCAAGTCCTTTCTTATATAAAGGTTCCATAAGATTACTGAATGCTATGATAATACCATTATACATACCATATGCTATATATTTCCACGAAGCGCCATGCCATATACCTACAACAAAGAATATCACAAGATTGGCAAAACATATTGGAAGTGTACGTCCCATGTTGCCAAAATGCTTCTTCCCCCACTTTCCAAACTTATTCATACCCTTTGAAAGTGACATTGGATAGAATATGTAATCCTTCATCCATGTACCCAATGTAATATGCCATCTTCTCCAGAACTCACCGATTGACTTTGAGAAATATGGCTGTCTGAAGTTCTCATCCATAGTTATGCCAAACATCTGCGCAGTACCAATAACTATATCTATACCACCTGAGAAATCCATATATAACTGTACTGAATACATAAGCACTGCAACAATGTTAATAAGACCACCATACATATCATAATCTTCAAACACAAGATTAACAAGTATGGCTGCCCTGTCTGCAAGAATGACCTTCTTTGCAAGACCCCAGCATATTCTCTGCAATCCATACTGGATATTCTTTAACTGAAAAGCATTTCCTTTATATAACTGTGAAGATAATCTGTCGTACCTTCCAATAGGTCCCTGTAAAAGCTGTGGAAAGAATGATACAAACAGTCCTAGCTTAAACACATTTTTCTGGCATCTATACTTTCCCTGATAAACATCTATAATATATGATGCCGACTGGAAAGTAAAAAATGATATTCCAAGTGGAAGTGCAAACTTAGGAATATTTAGCATATTCTGTCCACCAAACAGACTTATAATACTGTTGATATTTTCAATAGCAAAGTCAGTATATTTAATAACTGCGAGCTGTCCAAAGCATAAAAGAAGAATAACCGTCAATGCAAACCGTTTGCTTTTTTTAGTTTTTTCCTTGTATGCTTTCTTTTCTTCACGTGACATAGAGGCTTTGTTTGCAGCCATGAAAGCCTCACTATCAGTAATTATCTTATCAAGCCATACACCACCTATATATATAACTATTGTCGTAAACACCATATATACAGATGTTTTTATACTGAATGTAAAATAATATATATAACTTAATGCAAGCAGCCATACCCATCTTGCCTTCTTAGGCAATACATAATATACCACTAATCCAATTAATATAAAGGCGAAATAGCCTACTACAGCAAATGACATATCAAAGCCCCTTCCATTCGTTTCCAGTTTCTTTAGTATAATCCTGTTTCATATTCTTATACATATCTTCAAATGTAGCATAGAAATATTTACTTTCATCAACATTTCCCTGCTTTCTGTCATATAAAAGGTTAGCAAGAGCTTTAGAATATATTTCTGCAAGCTGTCCTCCCATATGTCCTTCCTGGTCACCATAATCACAATCATCTCTTGGAACACTACTCATGAGTGCCTTATTAAAATCATAGTATTCAAGACCACATTCATTCACGAAGAATTCTGTCATGGTATCGTGAACTGTAGACATACCTAACGTCTTTGTTATTGTAGGTGTAATAGGTGATGTAACACATATAAGTTCTATATTATTATCATTGCAGAACTTAATAACATCCTTAAAGATTTTCTCAACCGCAGGATCGATTTCATCATCATACCTGTCAATCCATGTAGCTACATAATCTGCTCCAGGTGGAAGCTTGCCCTGCTCAGTTCCCTGCCTGTCAAAAAATCCCTTTCCAACGTATGGACCGTCTGCTCCTTCTACGAAGCCATTCTCATCATACGCCGATTCGATTGTATAATTCTTATAAGCATCCGAAGTTTTCATACTGATATTTCTTTTCACGCCACTCGCCGACATATTCCAGCTTAATCTGTTAACCAGCACATTTCTCATATCAAGAACATCAAAATTCTTAGCCATATATTCAAGCTTTATCGCTGGATCTGTGAATTGCTGATATATGAATGACTTGGTAAAATGTGTCGTTGGCTGTTCATAGTACCAGTACTGGTAATCCAGATCAAATATAACTGTCTTTATATCATTATTCTTAGCCGCATCCTTTATAAGAAAATACGAATCCTGCACTGATTCACCAGGAATAGCAAGATTAAGCGTATTAGTTCCAAGCTTATCGTCAAGCCTTTGTGGATCTATAGC
The DNA here is from genome assembly GCA_002435585.1 of Lachnospira sp. UBA5912. GTDB lineage: Bacteria > Bacillota > Clostridia > Lachnospirales > Lachnospiraceae > Lachnospira. The sequence continues at coordinate 9,100 of DJDY01000086.1, read as the reverse complement.
ACCTCTGCAGTGTGATGCACCAACTATAATTGTATCATAACCACCCTTTTCCTCTTCATGGATTATAAACCTTACGTATCCTGTCTGTGCAAACAGATAATTACATAATAATAGTATAACCATAAGTCCTGCTATAAATCCTGCAGTTTTAATCCATGGCTTTGCTTTCTCCATCTTAAATTCCTTTCCGCATTAATCTGATTAATCAGATTCTAATCCTGCGCATTTTTATCAGTTTTTCTATATTCTACATCCAATTCCCATCTATGAGGAATTCTTGTAACCCCGACATCAGTGATATTAGATACAACTTCAAACTTAAGAGCCTGCTTATAATAATCTACCGGGATACCTTCACCATACTCAATAGTTATATCCACCCAGTAGTTGCCCGGTATAAGATTGATATCTTCAAGTTCAACCTTATATCTACCATCTTTTTCGATATCAAAATTATCAATTCTATCTATTCTTGTGTTAGTTCCATAACACCATAGAGCATCATTTCTGAATATACCAAACCCAAACACCGCATCTTCAACTTTATTTTCAACGTGATAACTAAGAGCAAGGGTCATCTTTTCGCCTGTTCTGAATATACGTGATTCTTCACCCTTTTCATTAAACATATGAATTTCTGTGAACTTGGCATCTCCACTTCCATATCTAGAGTTTACTTTTGCTCTTTCCTTCTTGATACGTTCCTCTTCTCTTTTCTTTTCCATCTGTTCACGTTCTATCTTAGCCTGGCGGATCTGTTCTTTCTCTGCCTGTTCCATACGTTCCTGATTCATATAGTCAAGATACTTAAGATGTACATCCTTTGGAACACCTTCTGCTTCTATCAGACCATCTTTAATCCATATTGACCTGTCACATATCTGCTCTATCTGTCCAAGTGAATGTGAAACTATAACTATTGTAGTACCCTCAGATTTTATTTCTCTTAACTTGTTAAAACACTTTGCCTGATAGTTCGCATCACCTACGGCGAGTATTTCATCTATAAGGAGAATATCTGCATCAACATTAATTGCAACTGCAAACGCAAGTCTCATGTACATACCTGATGAATAAGTTCTTACAGGATTATCTATAAAATCTTCAAGCTCTGAGAAAGCTATAATATCATCCAGTCTCGCATCTATCTCTTTTTTGGTAAGACCAAATATTGAAGCATTTGTGTATATATTCTCTCTTCCACTCATATCAGGATGAAAACCAGCTCCAAGTTCTATAAGACTTGATACTCTTCCACACATTTCTATTGTACCAGAATCCGGATATATGATTTTTGTAAGCATCTTTAATGTTGTACTTTTGCCGCATCCATTCTTTCCAACAAGTCCAATAGCTTCACCTTTCTTAACATTAAAGCTTATACCTTTAAGAACATGCCTTTTCTCATATTTATTACGTTTCCAGAAAAGCATCTTTTCCTTAAGCTCGCTTCCTTTGTCATAATAAACCTTAAAATCTTTAGTTATATTCTTAACTTCAATTGCATTCTCTTTATCCATAACTATCTCCATTCATAGGAATCACTTAGAATTCCTCAGCAAATCCTTTCTGAAGTTTCTTAAATAATATTTCACCAACAACTATAAATACTATACCAACTACCAAAGCAAGAAGTAACGAACTAAGTTCAGGGACTTCTCCATAATATATTATCTGTCTGTATATTTTGATAATTGGTGTCATAGGATTAAGATTAAATATAAGTATAAGCCAATGACCTGCACCTGATCTTTCAACCATATCAACACCATACATAACTGGTGTCATATACTGCAGCGCCATTACAAATATTCCAAGAATATACTGGAGATCTCTTAAATATACTGTAATAGACGACACGATAAGTGCTATTCCAAGGCATAGTATGTACTCTACTATCATAACTACAGGAAGGCATAACAACGCAAGTGGATTAATGGTTCTTCCTGCAATAATCACAACACCAAATACGACAACAAAAGTAAGTATCATATTTACAAAGGCACTTGTAACTGTAGATATTGGAAGTACTTCTCTTGGA
>DJDY01000086.1:0-7016 GCA_002435585.1 Lachnospira sp. UBA5912 | reverse complement strand
TATATCTTTTTAACCATATCTTTTTCTCTTAATATACTTCCAGCTCCATCTGTAACACTTGATGAAAAAAACATCCATGGAACCAAAGCAACGAAAAGGAACAGATAGTACTGCTCATAGTTAGCGTTCATAATGATAGAAAATACTATTGTATACACGATAAGCTGTAATAATGGATTTATAAATGTCCATAAAAAACCTAATACTGAGCCTTTATATCTTCCTCTAAGATCTTTTCTAACAAGGCTTATTATCATTTCCCTGTATTCATATAACTCTTTAATATGCTGCATAAGAAATTTCTCCTCTTATATGTCTGATTAATCACTGCATATGCTTCTGTAACATATGGTTATTTTTAATAAAGTGTCTGCTCATACATCACTAAAAAACTAACTTTCTGAATGTATAGCTCTCAGCCTTTCACTTACTATATCTGCCGAACGCTTAAATGCAAGGTGTTCCTTCGCATATGCCTGTCCATTTGAAGCAATTCTGTTATAGAATTCTTTATCTTCATATAACCTTAGCATATATTGTGCTGCTTCATCAATATGTGCATCTGCCCATACATTTCCCTTTTTAAATACGTCATAGTCCTTATCAAGTTCTATCATGTCATATCCTACCATACATGCTGTATCACTGTTCATAAACTCTGTATTGCCTGACCAGTTAGTAGCAATAACAGGTGTTCCAAGATACATCGACTCTGCCATAACAAGTCCAAAGCCTTCTGATCTGTGTAATGAAACATATACATCAACATCAGCAAGAAGTGAATTAACTTCTTTTCTGTTAACATGTCCACACATATAGTAAATATTATCTTCTTTATCTATAACCGAACTTATAATTTTTTCATCTTCAAACGAAAGCTCTGCCTCGGCAATCTTTATAACAAGCCCGACATTTTTATATTTTTTCTTTGTCTCCTCATCTTTGCAGAAAGCCTCTTTAAATGCTTTAATAGCTGCAAGTGGATTCTTTCTTTCCATAACACTTCCACTATTATACATTACAAGAAATAAAAACTTATCTTCTGGCAGGTCAAAATGTTTTCTGTCATATCTGTTATCTGCCTGTGGTGCAACACAATGTGGCACCGTTATGACAGGCTTATCTGTATATTTCTTAAGTGTGTTAGTTACGAAATCTGATGGTGTCCATACCTCATCTACAAGCTTGAAAGCTGGAATCCACTCTTCTGGAAACGTTTCTAACTCCCATGCCCAGTAACCTATATTATACCTGTAATCCCACACATTCTTTCCCATGCTGACATAAGCAACCATCATCTCACTTGCATTAACATGTATTATATTAATATCATATGGAAGCTTATCAGTTAATCTGTCATCATATGTATCATTCGTCCTCGAACCACCTGGCGGAACAAAAAAATCCTTTATCACGTGTTCTTCATTGTTCTCATCAAGAAGTCTGCACATAATTCTGGCACTTTGACCAAGACCATTATCCCCTTTTATATTTCCAATAATATTGGCTCCTTCTTTATAATGACCATGTTCATACTTTATTATGGCATCAGCAGAAAGCTTATCTGCTGCATTATTAATTATCCCTGCTTTAAACCTGCTTAACACCTTCATAGGAATAATCTTTGAAAGTACAGGTCTTAACGCCTCCCCTGCATTTAAAAGTATCTTGGATAGTTCCATATCAAACCTCTATTCATTAACTTTTACTGTTTACATAATTATACCCGGTAAATATATTAATAATCATTACCGCTTACAATTTTACCCATAAGATTTTAAAAACTGTTTACAGCAATTACATTATCCGAATGATTTTATCATATTATTCATATAAATTCAATATCATTATAACATTAGTAACATATTTGTAACTTTATTGTAACAAAATCATCTATCCTTTTATACAGCAGAACAATCCGGCATCCTTTGTTACCACAAGTGGAGTTCTTAGTTTTTTCTGTATAAATGCCTTAAAATCAGAATATCTGTCAAGAAGATACTGGTTCTGGTTTCCATGGCACGAAAGAATATATTCAACAAGTGGCTCTGCCTTATCAACCTTAAGGCAGTCATCATAACGCTTTATCTCAACTGACTTGAAATATTTTTCTAGCTGCTTATTTCCTGTATCAAGTCCGAACTTATCATACAGATTATCTGCTGATAGAACTATTCTTTTGTCAAATTCTTTTACGAGCCGGCTTATCTCCTGCATATGACGTGAACCATATGTTGCACACACAAACACTCCTCCAGGCTTTAGCACTCTGACAATCTCCTCACATGCTTTGTCTATATCATCACAGTAAAATAGTACATGATTGGCTATGATGCAGTCATAAGAGGCATCACTATATGACATATTCTGGCAATCAGCAACATCATATTCAAATATATTATTGCTTATATCTATTCTATTCTTAATACTTTTAACGTGTTTTTCATACGCCTCTGCTATATTACGCCTTGCATCATTTACCATTCCCTCTGAGATGTCACTAACGGTTATATGTATCCTTCTGTGTGACAGCACGTTATCAATATTGTCAACCCACAGCCTGCCATCCCCACAACCCAGCTCTAACACTCTAGTATGTGCAGCAATATCCCCCTGCTCATATATCCACTTAAACCACCCCTGCTTGTTAACCGAATACATCGCATGAAGATTAATTCTTGCCGATATATTTCCAGCATTCTGATACTGTGTCTTTAAGCTGCTTTCCATATTCGTAAGATGGATAAGTGAAAGCATACTGCTCCAGTCTATCGTATTATCTTTATCTATAGTTTTTATGGTATCCTCTATGGCATTTTTTACAAGCTTTAACTGTGCCATCTTATCCTGTATAAGCTTTAGCTGCAGATGAAGCGAATTCTTAAGTATGTTATAGTCTGAATCACCTATTGTCATTCCCTTTATATCATCCAGTGAAAAGCCAAGATACTTAAGCAGAAGTATTTGCTGTAATCTTGTAAAATCCGAGTCCGTATAAAACCTTGCCCCAGCATCATTCACATAGGAAGGTTTTAATATATTCTGTTTATCATAGTATCTTATCGTTCTTACAGTAACATTTGCTTTCTTAGCAAACTCCCCTGATGAATAGTAACCTTCCTTATGCATTGTAAATCTCCATTTTACTTTTTTATGCTTCCTTTTTTGCTTCTTCTACATTTTAAATCTGCGCTATGTTTTCAATTTGCATTATTAAATTTTGTCATTTTAACACGAACNNACAAATTTGTCCGTATTACAAAGACATTTATCACATAAATTGTTGTAATGTATTTAGACCACGGACAAAAAGAGATTATTTTTATGCATTTTTTCTGTATTTGCTCATTTATAGTTATTAAATTATTGGTCATTTTAACACGAACATATATTAATAATTTCAACATTCCTCTTTACACATCATAACAACACATTTTTTGATATTACACGTAATTCCATACTTTAATACCTTGTGTATATCCATAAAATGAAATGCATCTACATATTTCTTATCTACAATCTGCTTCAGTGCCCTCCTGCACTCAGACTCCATATTTTCAGCCTTGTCTGTATACTTGACTTCTATTATAATGCCTGTATCTGAACCATCTATCTGTATCATAATATCGCTGAAACCTTCACCGCTCTCCCTGTTAGACCTGACTGACCAGCCACCTTTGTAGCCAAGAATTCCTAACAGCATACCATGATAGAAGTTTTCTTTGATTGGTTTTCTTACAAATGTATCTCTTACACTTACTGTTTTTTTCATATATTCTGTAAATAAGCGCTGTACTTTATCAGGCTCTCCGTTCTTAAGTGCATTACAGAACTCATTCATCATATCACCATCATTTTCAACCTGTTCTTTAAATAATGTAATTATATGTTCTGTAATTATATTTCTTATCTCCATGTTTGGAATTACAAGGTCGTATCTCTTATTGCCAGCCATTCCACGATGTGTTAAGTATCCCGTCATAAACAGTACACTCCATATATTATCTACAGAGTCATACAGTTCATTATATGTGAGATTTTCATTTATTTCTTTCTGGACTATCTCACCATTGACAAGCTGTTCGAGTTCCATTCTGGTAAGCTTTCTGTTCTCACCCATACTGTCTATAAAATGATTAAGAACATCATTGCCGCTTGTATTCAGCCAGTAATTCTGTGGTGGAAGTGTTTTGTTATTTCTATGTGCGTCAACATAGTTAATGACATCCCATGGACAGTACACATCGGTATTGCCAAACCTGTATCCGTCATACCACTCTTTTACTTCCTCATAATGTTCACTCTGTCCATAATATTCCAACATTTGTTTAACTTCTTTATCGGTAAAGCCAAAATACTCATCAAAGTCAGCATCAGTTATGGAATACACTTTAAAGTTATTAAGGCCTGTAAATATACTTTCTTTGGCAACTCTTAAACATCCTGTAAGAACAGCAAACTTAAGACTGCTGTTTGTTTTTAATACATTTCCAAGAAAATTACGGATAAGTATAACCATTTCGTCATAATATCCATTGTCACTTGCTTTAGCCAGTGGAACATCGTACTCATCTATAAGTACAATAACGCTTCTGTTATAATGCTTTTCAAGAAGCTCTGTAAGAGCACGCATACTGCCTGCAAGCGTTTTGTCACTCATATCCTCAGCTACAAGTCTTTTAAAACGCAGCTTGTCTATAGATGTAAGCTTATCACTCTCCAGAAGATACTGAAGTCTTATAGCCTCGTTATTAACTATGTCTATAAGAAGTGATTTGGCCTCCTCATAAGAGCCTGCATTAACCCCCTTTAGACTGATAGATATAACCGGATATTGTCCCATATACTCAACACACAGCTTTTCATTATGCGAAATATATAACTTATCAAATATACTTTTATCTGTTCCTATTTCAAAAAAGCTTTTGAGCATACTCATATTAAGTGTTTTTCCAAAACGACGCGGACGGGTAAATAAATTAACCTCGCCCCAGTTGTCTAATAGCTGTTCTAATAATCCAGTTTTATCTACATAATAAAAATCTTCTCTACATATTTTTTCAAAACTTTCTACGCCTATTGGCAGTTTCAATAATTTCCCCATACTTTATACTCCCTTCTTAACACCCAGCTTAATATCCTATAATCCAATATATATTGTGTTTAACGTATCTTTTGTAAAGTCTTTCATGCATACACAAACAACTTTTTTGACCTTGGCACTATTATATTAATTTTACCATTATTACCTCTCAACCGCAACTTTCATAAATTTTTAAAAAAGTGCTTGAAGCTTACGTTGCGTCACCATTTATTATGTATCTGAAATAAAATAACCAATTATATAAAACAATATGTTACTGTTCAAAAAGAAATGTGCAGAGTTTTATATCTGCTCTGAACAGCAACCAAAATATTATTTTTGTAAAGGAGATTACAAATGAAAGGTATTATTTTAGCTGGTGGTTCAGGCACACGCCTTTATCCACTCACAATGGTTACAAGTAAACAGCTTCTTCCAATCTATGACAAGCCTATGATATATTATCCTATGTCAGTTCTTATGACTGCCGGAATAAGAGATATTCTTATTATATCTACTCCACAGGATACTCCTAGATTTAAAGAGCTTTTAGGCGATGGAAGCCAGTTCGGTGTCAATCTTTCTTATGCTGTACAGCCATCACCAGACGGACTTGCACAGGCTTTCATTATCGGCGAGGAATTCATTGGTGATGATACCGTTGCCATGGTTCTTGGTGATAACATATTTGCTGGTAATGGTCTTAAGGACAGACTTAAGAGTGCAGTTAAAAATGCAGAAGAAGGTGTCGGCGCTACTGTATTTGGTTACTATGTTGACGATCCTGAAAGATTTGGTATTGTTGAATTCAACAAAGAAGGTAAAGCAATATCTATAGAAGAAAAGCCTTCTAAACCTAAGAGCAACTACTGTGTAACAGGTCTTTACTTCTATGACAATAAGGTTGTAGAATATGCAAAGAACCTTAAGCCATCGGCAAGAGGTGAGCTTGAAATCACTGACCTTAACCGTATATATCTTGAGAATGGTAATCTTAACGTAGAACTTTTAGGTCAGGGCTTCACATGGCTTGATACTGGTACTCATGAAAGTCTTGTTGAGGCTACTAACTTTGTTAAGACTATCGAAACACACCAGCACCGCAAGATAGCCTGCCTTGAAGAGATAGCTTATAACAAGGGATGGATAAATAAAAAAGATATAGAAGAATCGGCAAATAAACTTAAAAATACAGATTACGGAAAATATTTGCTTAATTTAATAAAAAATTAGAGGCTAATTATGAGAGAATTTAATAATATACTTATTACAGGCGGATGCGGATTTATAGGAAGTAACTTCATAAGATATATATTTAATAATAATTATAAAGGAAATATAATTAATATTGACGCTTTAACTTACGCGGGAAATATTAATAACTTAAAAGATATAGAAAATAAATATNNCCTGCCTTGAAGAGATAGCTTATCTTAACGGCTGGATAACTAAGGATGATGTGCTTAAAGTATATGAAGTATTAAAGAAGAACCAGTATGGCCAGTACTTAAAGGATGTACTCGATGGTAAGTATATTGATGTGCTTCATAGTTGATTGATAACATTTATGACTTGCCTGGCAATGTAATAATCCACATACATCAGTCAGTACATTGTTCATTAAACCATGACCTATGTTAAATGATTCCCCAGCAGGTCATCAATTATATAAAAACAGAAAGGCGAATTTTATTATGAATATTATTGTTACCGGCGGNNTAAAAGATATAGAAAATAAATATAAAGAAAGATATTTTTTTGAAAAAGCGAATATATGCGACAGCGATAAAATAAACGAAATTTTTAATAAATATAAACCAAATTGCATAATTCATTTTGCGGCGGAAAGCCATGTCGACAGGTCTATATTTGGTCCTAAAGATTTTATAGAAACGAATATAATCGGCACTTTTACTCTTTTGGAAGCTGCAAG
>DJDY01000104.1:1563-14195 GCA_002435585.1 Lachnospira sp. UBA5912 | reverse complement strand
TTAAAAAATAAATATAATATATTAGGTAATCTTAATATCCTAGATAAAACTTTTAGATATGTTCCATGTAGAATCTATCTGAAAATATTTGTTTGGGATATTTTACTGTAAAAATATGAATTGCATAATCGAATATACTAAAAGGATATGACTTTATGATGGAATATATTAAAAGAAAAAAATACATGAAAAATATAGCTGTTATTGTACTTATATTAATAGTACTGATTATGGCTGTTAAGTGTCTTTTTGTCGGGTCTTCTAATATGACCTTTATGGATTGTATATATGCACTTTTAAGAAAAGGTACACCAGCACAGAACAGAATAATATGGAATATAAGGATTCCGCGGGTATTAGCTGCTGTTATAGCAGGAGCAGGTCTGTCGGTGTCAGGTCTTATCATGCAGACAACACTTAACAACCCTATGGCTTCACCATCTACGTTAGGGGTATCTAATGCAGCTGTGTTTGGAGCTAATCTGTCTATTATAGTTTTTGCAGGTGGATTTTTGTCAACAGGTAATAACATTAGTAATTATTCATCAGGAATTAATCCATATGCTGCCTCACTTATGGCTTTTATATTCTCGGTGCTTTCGGTGATTATAATACTTGGACTATGCAGAATACGTTCATTTGACCCGGGAGTTGTAGTGCTTGCCGGAATTGCTATAGGTTCAGTATGGACTGCTGCAACAACAATACTACAGTTTTATGCAACTGATGTAGGACTGTCTGCTGCCGTTATATGGAATTTTGGGGATCTTGGAAGGGCAACATATAAGACAGATCTTATTATGTTTATTGTTGTTGCGGTATGTATGATTGTATTTATGGTACTTTCCTGGAGATATAATGCGTTGCTTAGTGGGGATGTTGCAGCTAAGAGTGTAGGTGTTAATACAGAGCTGTTAAGGGGGATATCTTTATTTTTAGGTTCAGTTATCGTTGCGGTGTGTGTGTCGTTTCTTGGAATAATAGGTTTTGTTGGAATTATATGTCCACATATAACTAAGAAAATATGGGGGCATGATCATCATTATTCCATACCAGTATCAGCCTTAATGGGCAGTCTTTTGCTTCTGTTTGCTGATACATTGTCAAGAAGTATAGGAAATGGTTCAGCCCTGCCAGTAGGTGCCATAACTTCACTTCTTGGTGCGCCTTTCTTTGTGGCAATAATATTTTTTAGGAGGGGCAATAATGTTTAAAATAGACAATCTGTGCTACAGATATAATAAATCATCAGGTAATGTCTTAAATGGTGTGTCTCTATCACTTGAAAGTGGCGAAATAGGAATAATCTTAGGAAAGAATGGTGCAGGAAAGACCACTCTTTTTAACAATATATTAGGAATCAGCAAACCATCAGCTGGTACGATTGTTTATGATAATATTGATATGTTAAAGGTATCAAGAGCCGAGCGGGCAAGAAAAATCGCATATGTTCCACAGAATATACAGTTTGGTGTGTTGTCTGTATATGATTCAATAATGATGGGGCGGCTGTCGTATTTTGGTGTAAGGGCAGCAGACAGTGATAGAAAAGCTGTTGAAAATATAATAAAAGAAATGAAGTTGGAAAAAATTGCCGGACGAAATGTCTCAGAATTATCAGGAGGGGAAAGACAGAAGATTGCAATTGCAAGAGCTATGGCACAGGAGCCGGGGCTTATTGTGTTTGATGAGCCGACTGGCAATCTGGACCTTGCTAATGAAGAACTTATTATTATGGAAGCTAAGAAGATTGCCAGACAGAAGCACATATCCATATTATCATCATTGCATGATATAAATCAGGCACTGTATTTTGGAGACAAGTTTTTCTTTCTTAAGGATGGCGTTATAAAATATTCCGGAAACAAAGATATAGTGACTGAAGAAGTTTTAAAAGATATATATGATGTAGATGTAAATATTATTACAGCAGATGGTAGTAAAGTTGTAATTATGCGAAGAAAAGAGATTAATATGTAAAATCAGATAAAAATCAGATTTTTCATATGCGGGATTTGAGTCTGTGCGCACTTGATACAAACCCGTTATGCGAAAAAAGTGAGCAGAAATGAGGAATAATATGAAATTATATAAATTAATAAAAAAAATAACAGCATGTGTTATGATGATGGTATTAGTATTTACATTGTATGCATGTGGTAAAGAAACTACATTAAATAATACAGGTAAACAAGAGCATCCAGCAATGGTTACAATATCAGATATGATTGGAAGAAATGTAACAATCAATCCACAAAGCTATAAAAGAGTTGTATGTATTGGGGCAGGTGCTTTAAGGATGTATAGCTATGTAGGAGATGTAAGTCTGTTGTGTGGTGTGGAAGATATTGACAATACATCACTAAAGGAAAGACCTAAAATGTTTGATTCTGTGGCAAGACCTTATGTTATGGCATATGGAGAAATGTTTAATAAACTGCCTTCCTGCGGAGTGGGAGGACCTAATGCACAGACTGCTGAAGCAGAGAAGATTCTTTCTTGCAATCCAGATATTGTTATATCAGAATATGAAGACGTTGAAAAAGAGGATGCGCTTCAGGAACAGCTTGGAGTACCTGTTATAACATTGAAATCAGGAGTAAATGGCGTTTTTGATGATGCATTTAAAGACAGCATGGAGCTTTTGGGTAAAGTGTTTGGTTATGAGGATAAGGCTATGCAGCTTGTATCTTATATAGATGAACAGAAGCAGCAGATAACTTTAAGGACTTCGGGCATTAAAGAAAGTGATAAACCATCTGTGTATATATGCGGTCTTGGAAACTGGGGAACTACTAATCATCTTATGACAGCACAAAATTATATTGCATTTAATATTGCCAATGTAAAAAATGCAGTAACGGGACTTTCAAAGGATGGCATACAGTCAATAGAAGAGGAAAAATTCGCAGATATAGGTGATTCGATAGATATAATGATTATGGATGCAGCAGCTGTTAAAAACATAAAACCATTATATCAGAGTAATCAAGATATGTTTGGCACATGTAGGGCATGGAATAATGGTGAGGTATATCTTGAAATGGCATATAATGCTTATTATACCAATTATGAAATCGCTTTGATTAACACATGGTATATAGCCAAAACTGTTTACCCTGATTTATTTAGTGATATTGATATAAAAGAAAAGACAGATGAGGTTACAAAGGCATTTTTAGGTAAGGCAATGTCAGATGAAATATATTCAGCGCCATTAAGCTTTGGTGGATATAAGAAGATAGATACAACAAGCTTTTTTGATTAATAGCATATGATATCAAGCTCTTTACAGTATATAGAAATGAGGGTAATATGATTAATAAAAATGATGTTAAAGAATTTTTTGATAAATGCGCAACAAACTGGGATGCAGAAATGATAAGAAATGATGATATTATCAATAAGATTCTTGATAATGCTGCGGTAAAGATGCATAGTAAGGTTCTTGATGTGGCATGTGGAACAGGAGTTCTTATTCCTGATTACTTATCACGTGATGTTGAATCAGTAACAGCAATAGATATATCTGAAGAAATGATTAAGATAGCAAAGAGTAAGTTTCATGATGAAAAAGTAAAGCTTATATGTGGTGATGTTATGGAGTATGATGTTGGAAAAGGGTATGATGCAATTGTTATATATAATGCATTCCCACATTTTGCAAATCCTGATAAGCTTATAAAAATATTATCAGAAAAGCTAAACGATAACGGAAGAATAACTGTTGCACATGGCATGAGCCGTGAAAAGATAGATGCCCATCATAAGGGAAGTGCCATTAAAGTATCTAATGGGCTTATGGAAGCAGAAAAACTTGCTGATATATTTAACAAATATACTAATGTAATAAAAGTTGTATCTGATGATAATATGTATCAGGTTGTTGGAGAAAAACGGCGGATATAGACATTAAAGTATTTTATTTGCTGTTGATGGTTTGAGATTGTTAATTGCTGGCGTGTATTATAAATGAACAGCATGTATTCTTATAAAATAAAAAAAATTTCAAAAAAGTGCTTTACAAATATGTATTTATACTGTAATATATACCAAGTCGGGTGACCGATATGAAACATATGAATACATATGAGCAGGCAGTCGTGGCGGAATTGGCATACGCGCTAGACTAAGGATCTAGTCCATATTGCTTGGGTGCGGGTTCAAGTCCCGCCGACTGCACTAAAAGGTATCTACTATATTGTAGATACCTTTTTTGGTTCGTATATATAATTCATGCTTATCTTACTTGAACTTGCGAATCTGTGCATATGCTCTCAGCCGTCCTGCTGCGCATATGCACAGATTCGTTCGTTAATGGTGCAGAAAAAGAAAATGTCTGCTACACGGCCGCTTTCTTTTTCATTGCACTCATTACATAAAGATATAATAATCACCATCTTTGTCTGAGAATTTCTTGTATGTTGTATGAAACACATTTTCAATTATATGTGAACTAAGACATTCATCTGTGGTTCCGTTCATAACGATTTTTCTGTTATTCATGATAACGATATTATCTGATATTCTTATGGCATCAGAAAGGTCATGAAGTACAAGAATAATTGTTTTTCCTGAATCCTTTAGTTTATTAACCATGTCAAAAAAATTCCTTTTTCCTTCGAGATCAAGATATGTTACTGGCTCATCCATAACGATAATCTGACTATCCTGTGCAAGTATCATGGAAAAAAATACGCGCTGTCTTATTCCTCCAGATAATGTATCTGCATTATTGTCTGAATATGGTGTGACTTTGGTAAAATCCATGGATTGGTTTACAATATCGATATCTTTTCTTGTTTTTCTTCTTGTGAAACCAAGATAAGGAAATCTACCATGTTCGACAAGGGTTCTTACTGGAAGTACAGGGATGATGGTGCGTATCTGTGGCAGGAAGGCGATTTCTTTGGCACGTTCTTTTAAAGGCAGGCTTATGAAATCTTTGTCATCTATGTATATGTTTCCAGATGTTACTTTAGCACTGGAATTAAGACATGATAAAAGAGTTGTTTTGCCACATCCGTTAGGTCCTATGATGGTAGTTATTTGACCGCTATTAAAATCAACGTTGACATCTTCTAATATATGCGTACCGGATACTGATACGTTTACATGTTTGTAGCTAAGCATTTACTCTTCTTCCTCCTTTTTTTCTAAGCAGCAGATACATAAAGAATGGTCCGCCAATAAATGCCATGATTATTCCAGCAGGCAGCTCAAATGGAGCTGCAATCAGACGCCCGGTTATATCACAGATAAGCACAAATGATGCTCCAAGCAGAACACTTGTTGGAAGAAGCAGCTTTGCATCGCTTCCAAACAGACTGCGGCATATATGAGGAACTATAAGACCTATAAAACTTAACAGGCCAGCATAGCTGACTATAAAACCGGCCATAATACTTGAAAGCACAAGCAGGATAAAACGTGTAAGGTTAACATTAAGTCCAAGTGAACGAGCATAATCATCTCCTAATGACAAAATATTAAGAGGTCTTGCAAAAAACAATGTTATAATAACAGCTGCAACAACTCCAATACAAGGTAGTAATATCTTATTCATGGTAAGACCTGAAAGTGACCCCATTAGAAAAGAAGTAAGATTGATAGATATATCTGCATTGATAAGTTTGATAGTGTTTATTCCAGCATTAAGAAAAAATGATACTGTAATGCCGGCAAGTACTATGGTTGTGCGTGAACTGTCTGCAAAGTAAGCAAGCGCATATATGCATAGAGTGGTGAGCAGTGCACCTATAAATGCGGCAAACGAGCCAGCATAAGCTGAATGTGGAAATAATAGCATAGACAGCATTACAAAAAATCCAGCACCTGAATTAACACCGATAGTGTTAGGACTTGCAAGTGCATTATTCATAACACTCTGCAGTATGACACCAGCGACAGATAATCCCATACCAGCAATTATTGCACCAAATGTTCTTGGAAACCTTATGTTCATTATAAGTATATATGTAATGGACGACTTATCATTGCTGGAAAGACACTTTATTATATCAATCGGATTAAGCTTTACACTTCCTAGCATTATACTTAAAAAAGAAGTTACAATAAGCAGAATGACAAGAAGTAAAATAGTACTTAGTGAGTTTTTTTTAATTTTTGTTTTTTTATGGTTGTTATTGCTTCCTTGATTTAACATTGTAATCCAATCCTTTGTGATTTTATATTGTAATGTGAATGCATAGGTGAATTAATAAAAACTGTTTTTATCCAGTGCATTATACATAATATCATATATTTATACAGATTATCATATGCTTATTATTTAATCAATTAGTAAATAAATAGACTAAGATATAATAGCACATTTACATACCAAAATTGTATGGTTCAGGTATTGACAAAAACTACCATAAGGATTACAATCTAATCCATATTAAACAAGTAGGTTTATAGTTTATGCGATTGGAGATGAAGATATGAGATTTAATACAGCATTGCTTCACGGAGATTTCAGAGGGGATAAGAAGACAGGTGCAACACAGACACCTGTATATCAGTCCAGTGCATTTGAACATGCAAGTGCTGAAACTCTTGAGAAGATATTTAATAATAAAGCACCTGGTTTTTCATATAGCAGGATAAGCAATCCTACCGTTGATTCTTTCGAGAAAAGAATGACAGCACTTGAAGGTGGTATAGCAAGTGTGGCATGTGCATCTGGTATGGCTGCTATTACGAATGCGTTTACCAATATATTAAGAAGTGGCGATGAGATAGTCTGTAGTGCCAGTCTTTATGGTGGAAGCATTGATTTGTTCAGGGATCTTGAAGCATTTGGAATCAGGACACATTATGTGGAGAATAACAATATAGAGCAGTTTGAGGCTGTCACTAATGAACATACTAGATTGTATTTCGCAGAGACTATAGGAAACCCAAGGCTTGATGTTACGGATATCAGACTTCTGGCTGATGCAGCGCATAAGGCAGGTGTGCCGCTTATAGTGGATAATACAGTTGCCACGGCATATCTTATAAAGCCAATAGAGTATGGAGCTGATATTGTGGTTAATTCAACATCTAAATATGTGAACGGAAACAGTAATTCTATCAGCGGTGTGATAACTGATTCTGGTAATTTTAAGTGGGATAGTGTAAAATATCCTGGTATGAAAGATTTTACAAAGTTTGGACCTTTTGCATATACTGCAAAGTTGAGAAATGGAATATACAGAAATACAGGAGCCTGTTTATCTCCACAGAATGCTTTCTATAATATACTTGGTATAGAGACTTTGGGATTGCGTATGGAACGTATCACATATAATGCATTAAAACTTGCAGAGTATCTTGATACGAATTATTCTTTCCTGAATGTCAATTATCCAGGTCTTAAGAGCAGTGAGTTCCATGACATTGCAGACAGGGAACTGCATAACGGATATGGTGGAATAATTACTATCAGAACAGGCAGCAAGGAGAATGCATTTGAGTTTATCAATGCGTTAAAGCTTCCACTTAATGTTTCTAATATAGGAGATACCAAGACACTTGTTATCCACCCTGGTTCAACTATCAGTGCACATAGCACTGAGGAAGAAAAGAAGATTGCAGGAGTGTATGATGACCTTGTAAGAATCAGTGTCGGAATAGAAGATATTGAAGATCTTATAGAAGATTTTACCCAGGCAGTAGAATTCATACAAAAATAATGATTGCAGAAAGCATATATATGTGATAACTGACAGTCATGATGTTATAATTAGTGTCACAGCTGCATAGACACTTGAAACTATTATTATATTATTAATACCCAATAAGATTAAGATATGAATTTGGGTAAAACGGAGGAAGATATGGCTAGTATTGATTATTCAGCACTTAAAAAAGGTGGATTCATGAGACAGAAGCAGAAAGGCTATTTTTCACTTAGAATTCAGGTTGTAGGTGGTAATCTTACATCAGAGAATATAAGGGCTGTTGCTGATGTTGCAGACAAATATGGTAAGGGATATGTACATATGACATCAAGACAGGGTATAGAGATTCCTTTCATTAATTTTGATAATATTGAGGAAGTAAGGGCAGAACTTGCAGAAGGCGGAGTTAAGCCAGGCGTATGTGGACCTAGAGTAAGAACTGTCACAGCGTGTCAGGGTAATGCAGTCTGTCCTAGCGGATGTATAGATACATATGATATTGCAAAGAAACTTGATGAACATTATTTTGGAAGGGAACTTCCACATAAGTTCAAGTTTGGTGTTACAGGATGTCAGAACAACTGTCTTAAGGCAGAAGAAAATGATATCGGTATAAAGGGTGGCATGGAAGTTACATATGTCAAGGATAAGTGTATTAATTGTGGCGTATGTGAGAAGGCATGTCGTGCCGGTGCAATAAGCTGTGCTAATAATACAGTCACTATAGACAGAACTAAGTGTAACAACTGTGGACGTTGTGTAAAGGCATGTCCTACAGAAGCGTGGGAAGGAAAAAGCGGATTTATCGTATCATTTGGTGGCCTTTTTGGTAACCATATATATAAGGGAGAACAGCTTCTTCCACTTATTACAGATGAAGAAACACTTTTCAGGGTTACAGATGCTGCTATAGGCTTCTTTGAGAAGAATGCCAATGCAGGTGAAAGATTCAGACTTACACTACAAAGATTAGGTGAGGATGAATTCAGAAAAGAAATCAGAGCTGCTTACGAGGGCAGATAATAATATATATAAAAATAGCAAAAAATTACTCTAATTTATAAATTATGGATTGTATATTACCACCTTATGTGGTAATATATAACCCATAAACATATAAAGATACTAGGAATGTAGAGAAAAGAATGAGAACAGATGACTCTTTAAAGAATTTACATTTCATATAAGAAGGTATAGCAAAGAAGGGAGAAGAACGATGGAAATAGAAGGAATCAAGATAGACGATACAGTTGATATAACTGATAAAGTATGCCCGCTTACATTTGTTAAGGCTAAGGTTGCTATTGATGAGCTCGATGATGGAGAGATAATCGCTATCCGCATGAATGATGGTGAACCAGTGGCGAATGTTCCAAGAAGTATTAAAGAAGAGGGACACCAGATTCTTAAGCTTGTTAACAATGAGGATGAGACATATACTCTTATCGTTAAAAAGGTAGAAGAATAGGAGAAAGATTATGGCAGAGAGAATTAAGCTACAGGATTTTGATGAAAAAGTATTGAATAATCCACTTCCAGTTCTTGTTGACTTTTATTCAGACAGCTGTGTTCCATGTAAAAGACTTGCGCCAGTGATTGGTACAGTAGAAGATGAGAAGGCAGGAGCATTAGCAGTATTTAAGGTTAATATTAATTTCGATGCTGATGCAGCTGAAAAATATGATGTGAGTGCAGCTCCAACACTTGTATTATTCAAGGATGGAGAAGAAAAAGCAAGACACACAGGAGTGTTTAAAAAGGATGAGCTGGTAAGTTTCATAGAGTCCAATTTATAATATCCTGACATTTATATATAAGTCAGATATTGTGTATGAGTAATCTGAATGCAGCAATCCGGATACACCAATGAATGGCAGAATTACATATGACATTCGTATAATAACATTTAATAAAGGATTGTCAGATTAATAATAAAATATAATTAAGTTGAAAGTATGCCTGAATGGCAGGAAAGAGGTAGAATATGCAGTTAATAGTATCAGGAGTAAAGAAAGAATATGAAGATGGAATTACACTTCCAAAGCTTTTTGAAATCGAGAATGTTGAAACACCAGAGTATGTAACAGTTTCAATCAATGAAGAATTCATCCCAGGCGATCAGAAGGAAACATATCAGTTAAAAGATGGAGATAATGTCGAGTTCTTATACTTTATGGGTGGCGGACAGAGATAATAAAATAAACTACACAAAACAAGGAGGATTTATATGGCTTTAACAGATGAGCAGATAGAGCGTTATTCGCGTCATATCATTTTAAAAGAGGTTGGCGCTAAAGGGCAGAAAAAGTTACTTAATGCTAAGGTACTTATTATTGGTGCTGGTGGTCTTGGAGCACCGGCAGCTATGTATCTTGCAGCAGCAGGTGTTGGTACAATAGGTATAGCAGATGCAGATGAGGTTGATCTTAGCAATCTTCAAAGACAGATTATACATCAGACAGCAGATGTAGGTAAGTCTAAGGTACAGTCAGCAAAGGAAACTATTAATGCTATGAATCCTGATGTAACAGTTAATACATACAGAGAATTCATAACAAGTGAGAATATTATGGATATCATTAAGGATTACGATTTTATCATTGATGGTACGGATAATTTCCCAGCTAAGTTTCTTATCAATGATGCCTGTGTTATGGCTAAGAAGCCTTTCTCACATGCGGGCATTATAAGATTTAAGGGTCAGCTTATGACGTATGTTCCAGGAGAAGGGCCATGCTACAGATGTGTATTCAAGAACCCACCACCAAAGGATGCGGTACCTACATGCAAGCAGGCTGGTGTTATTGGAGCTATGGGTGGTGTTATAGGAAGTCTTCAGGCAATGGAGGCTATCAAGTATATCCTTGGTGTAGGCGATCTTCTTACAGGATATCTTCTTACTTATGATGCTATAACACAGGAATTCCATAAGATTAAGCTTCCATCAAATACGGACGGCTGTGCAGTATGTGGCAAGCATCCAACTATAACAGAACTTATAGATTATGAACAGGCAGTCTGCGAGGATCACTAATATTTATACATGATATTAATCGCCATTATGTGCATGTTTTTGTGCATAATGAGTTTGTGTCAAGTGTGCGTGGACACAAATCGTGTGTGTGAAAAATCTATTTTCGCATTATACTCCATCAAAAGAAATCAGGAGGTGTCACATAGTGATTACATTTAATAAAAGTGACTATGATACAATACTTGAATATGCAAAGAAGAATCTTCCGGAGGAAGCATGCGGACTTATTGGAGGAACAATCAAAGATGGTGATAAGCACATTGAAAAGGTTTATCTTTTAACTAACATTGATCATTCCAATGAACATTTCTCAATGGATCCTAAGGAACAACTTGCAGCAGTCAAGGATATGAGAGCTAATGGTTTAGTTCCACTTGGAAACTGGCATTCACATCCGGAATCTCCTTCAAGACCATCAGAAGAGGATAAAAGGCTTGCATATGACAGCAAGGCAAGTTATATGATACTTTCTTTAATGAATGCTGATGAACCAGTGCTTAATTCATTTCACATAGAAGGAAACGAATCACAAAAAGAAGATTTGCATATTATATAATGTCGTGAATACGGTATATAAAAATAAATGCAGGTAGTCGCCAACAACGATTACCTGCATTTATTTGATATAAACATAGCCAAATGATAAGAAAAAGAATCTATCTTATGTTTCAGAAACTGTGAATTAAATGTATAATAAAGCAGAAGATATATATTGATAGCTTGAAGAGACAAATATAAAAATATCAGTAGGAAAGGTGTATTTATGAACGGATTAAATAATGTACTCGATGTTATTATAGTAGGAAGTGGTCCTGCTGGCTTATCAGCAGCTATATATGCTAAAAGGGCAGGTCTTGATGTCCTTGTTATTGAAAAAGAATATATGGGTGCCGGACAGATAGCATATAGTGATAAAGTTGATAATTATCTTGGCATTCCGGCGGTAAATGGTTTTGATCTTGGAGAAAGTTTCAGAAATCATGCATTATCTCTTGGAGTAGTAATAGATGAAGGTGAAGTTACAGGAATTACTCCTGTAAGAAATGATATAAAGTCAGAAGTAAAGGCGGCTGATATCGGTATGAATCAAGCTTGTATTGACACTAAAAACATGTCAGGACTGTGGAGAACAGAGTTTTCTGATGGGACATGTAAGTTTTCAAAAACTGTTATATATGCAGCAGGCAGCCACCATCGTCATCTTGGAATTAAAGAAGAGGAAGAATATGTTGGAAAAGGCGTTTCATACTGTGCGGTATGTGATGGAGCTTTTTATAAGGGCAAAAGCGTAGTTGTTGCCGGTGGTGGCAACAGTGCACTTGGTGATGCACTGTATTTGTCAGATATAAGCTCCGATGTATATCTGGTTCACAGACGAGATGAATTCCGAGCAGATGCAGTTACCTTGAATAAAGTTAAGGAGCGGGCGAATGTTCATATAATTACGGGTGTTAATATACAGTCTTTAAGAGGTGAAAAGAAGCTTGAAGAAGTTGTTCTTAGTGATGGACAGGTTATAAAGGCTGATGGACTTTTTGTTGCTATTGGCATGGAACCAGAAACAGATATTCTTAAAGGCATTGTAGAACTGGATGAAAAAGGATATGTTGTTGCATCCGAAGATTGTGTTACATCAGCAAAAGGCTTCTATGTAGCGGGAGACGTAAGGACAAAACAGTTAAGACAGGTCATTACAGCGGCAGCAGATGGTGCTAATGCAGCATCACAGGTGATAAAGTATCTTAAATAACCAGATTATGTAAACTGGGAAGATGTGTCGGTTGTTTCTTTAATAATAAAAGGGTTTTTAATATTCTGTTTTATATTGGTTATGTATACACATATGTAAAACAATATGTAAAACAATATATAAAGCAATATATAAAAACATATATATAAAATGATTGAAAATTCTATATTAATATGTT
>DJDY01000104.1:0-1545 GCA_002435585.1 Lachnospira sp. UBA5912 | reverse complement strand
TGTTAACTGTTGTTATTAAGTTGTAGTGTTACAACAATGATATATTTAAATTATCAGAATCATTTATTGAATTATAGATTGTATAAAGTTGTGTTCTATCGGACTATTGGACTTCACAATAATATACACATGATTGGGAGATAAACACGTGGGGAATAAAGATAAAGAACAAAATGTAAGTATGGATATGACTACAGGTTCTATTCCGTTAAAGATTCTTAAATTCAGCATTCCGCTTATGTTAGCACAGATACTTGAAGTGTTATTTAATATGTCGGATGTTGCAGTAGTAGGAAAGTTTTCCAGCTATGAAGCATTAGGCGCTGTTGGTTCAACATCACTTCTTGTGACTTTGTTTACAGGTTTTCTTATTGGTATGGGGTGTGGTGTTAATGTAAGAGTTGCACAGCAGTTAGGAGCAGGACAGAAAGAAAATGTAAGAAAAACAATTCATACTTCATTTTTGTTATGTCTGTTAGTAGGTATTACAGCATGTGTTTTATGTATAGCTGGTGCAGAATTTTTCTTATCACTTATGAATACAAAACCTGAACTTATATCAGGTGCTGTTTTGTATTTCAGGATATACGCACTTGGAATGCCAGCTATGGCAATATATAACTTTGGTAATGCTGTTATGAGTGCAAGTGGTGATACCAAAAAACCACTTATATATCTTTCTTTAGCAGGAGTTGTTAATGTGTGTCTGAATCTTATCTTTGTAATAGGTGTAGGAATGGCTGAAGATGGAGTTGCATTTGCAAGTATAACGGCACAGTATATTTCGGCTGCTTTGGTAGTTATTAATCTGTTGAAAAGAAAAGAAACGGACTCATGCAGATTAAGAATTAATGAATTAAAACTATATCCTGGAGTTTCAAAGGTAATACTGATGCTTGGAATACCAGCAGGTATACAGAATGCAATATTTGCAATGGCTAACCTGTTTATACAGACAGGAGTTAACTCGTTTAGTGCCGTCATGGTATCTGGTAATGCAGCAGCTGCCAATGCAGATACACTAATCTATAATGTTATGATGGCATTCTATACAGCCTGCTCAAGCTTTATGGGACAGAATATGGGTTCACATAACAAAAAACGTATGTTAAAAAGCTATCTTATAAGTATGGCATACGCATTTTTTGCAGCGGCAATCCTTGGTGGTTTACTCATCATATTCGGCAGACAGTTTTTATCATTATTTACAAGCGAGACAGAAGTAATAGATGCTGGTATGCAAAGAATTATGATTATGGGATTTTCCTATGCGTTATCGTCTTTTATGGATTGTACGATAGCGGCATCAAGAGGCTTAGGAAAGACAATAGTTCCTACAATAGTAGTTATTATAGGTTCATGTGTATTCAGGGTGGCATGGGTCTATACAATATTTGCATATTTCCATACGATTCCATCGCTTTTCCTGTTGTATCCATGTTCATGGGTAATCACAGCAGTGGCAGAAATAGTGTATTTTACGCACTGCTTCAGAAAGCTGTCATTTGAGGGACGGGAAGAGAAAATTACTGTTTAGCACACATT
>DJDY01000191.1:431-6281 GCA_002435585.1 Lachnospira sp. UBA5912 | reverse complement strand
TTGCTTCCATCTGCCTTTACAAGCGTTCCGGCATCTTTTACTGCTATATCACTGACACTAAGTTTTCCATCTACTGTTTTTGCCCTGCCTGTGAATGTAACTTTATTGCCTTCTGCATCTGTTACATCTATAGTAGCATCTCCCGACTCGCTGGCTACTGCCTTACCTTCAAGCGTATATGTATTACCATCTGAATCTGTATACTCGAATGTTACAAGGCCTGTCTTTGTAAGTT
The DNA here is from genome assembly GCA_002435585.1 of Lachnospira sp. UBA5912. Lineage (GTDB taxonomy): Bacteria > Bacillota > Clostridia > Lachnospirales > Lachnospiraceae > Lachnospira. The sequence goes on along the minus strand of DJDY01000191.1, from coordinate 6,046 downwards.
CTTTGGCTGCCACGCTTTTTGTTTCTGTACTTACTGTTGCCTTCGTTTCCTGTATTGTATTATTGTCAGCGACTTTCTTACCACATCCAGCTGATACAAGCAATGTCGCTGCAATTGTAGTTATTAATGATATTTTCAAGAGTTTTCTTCTAATCATATCAATCCATCCTTTCCTACATTGTGACGGAATCCGTCACATTTTTATTTATGTGAATAATATCAGTTATTATCCTGTTTTGTATATAACATTTTGTATATATCATACCGGCTTTTACACCGGTATGATACATGATGTATTTACTTTCCATCTGTCTTGTCATTTGTCTGGCGCTTCCTAAGTTCGATGAACTTATTCATTCTTTCTGCATATGCAGCTATAATTTTATTCTGATCTTCAGCGTACATAGACACCATCCTTTCATCATTCTCATTTCTTTGTGACGTTGGTTGTGTATCCAGATAATCCGATATCTGCTGTGCTGTTGGTGCTTTGTTGGCTGCAAAGTAATATGAACTCCACATTGATGGAAGCTTACTCTTTAATTCAGCAAATTCTTTTCTTAGCCCAGGAGCCGTATACTTTTTTATATCCTTCACTATACTGTCAACACTAAGTGTTGGATTGTATTCGATATGAAGAAGCACATATGATGGCTGTATATCCATCTTAAGTATTCCAACTCCTATACCGCCGCAGGCTTCTATTATCATCTCCTTTAACCTTACGGCAATATCTCCGGTAAGTACCTGCCTTTTATATTTCACAGTCCACATCACAAAACAGCTTAACTTATACACTACTTTTTCGTTATAATAATATTCTTTCCTCTTCATATATGTATTATATACACATTCATTCACATAATACAAGTCTTTTTTAGGAATTTTATCCACATTTTTTATTTAGACAGCGATATATCCATATCTGATGATACGATTATGTTATCCGACTGCTCTATTTTTGTGCCATTATATACCCAGTAACTTCCTTCCGGTGCCTCTGGTATGATAAGCTGCTCCTGATTCTTAACACCTAATTTCATATATGTGTCACCTTCTGGTGTAAGAAAATGTATATTATATATCTTATTATCTTCCTCATATGTATCTTCTGGCTGCTTTTCCTCTAAGATTATTGTTCTTGTTGCTACAACCTGTCCTGACTTTCCAGTTGGCTTTTTGAAATCCTGCACAGCTTCTATTGTTACTATTCCTTTATCCCTGTCAGCATCCATCACATTTACTGTTATATCTGAATCACTTTCTACCTGCATAAGCAGTCCTTGTGTGATATCTGCTATGAGCTGTGATGTATCTGCTATGCTATACTTATCAGTATCAATAGCACTTATACTTTCATCCAGGGCATTAGCCAGTGCTGTGTTATCTTCGTTTATTCTTACAATTCTGTCATCTGTTGTAAGTATGATAATAGTTATCAATGCTATTATAATTGACATCATTGCACCCATTACTACATTTTTCATACTTCCTCCAGTCTGACAGGCAGCCTGACTGTCATTGTGTTTTCACGGTTTTCATTATCCCTTAAGGCTATTGTGACAAAGTATACACCTGAATCCGCAAATGTTATATTACCTGTATTTTCATCATATAGATTCATCACTGATGTTGTTCTGTCATCTTTCAGTATATTCTTGATGTATACATTATTAGGATGTTTATTTAAAGCATTATCAGTAACATAATCAGTTCCGTTATATTCTGTAACTGAAAAACAGCTGATAAGATTTACAGTCTCATTACGTCTTACAATCTCCAGCTGTGTATATGTTATCACCGGCTTAGGCTGTGATACTATATTCTGCATTGTATCAACATCTGTAAGTGAATCATACTGTATGTTGTCTTTATCAGCTGCAGCACCAAGTATATTAAGTACTCCTGTCCTGTCACTTCCATTTACATTTATCCCTACATTAGCAAAGATAAGAAGAAGTGCTACCATAACTGCTCCTGCAAGTATTGCCTTAAGGAATATTTCTATGATATCTTTCATGTTATTCCTCATTTCTGTGCATGTCTTTTGCACATTTAATCATTATAATTGTGACGGATTCCGTCACAATTAGCAGAATCCTGATACTATATTTGCTATAAGATGTGCACCGGCTCCATTTAGGAACAATGCTGTAAATATAACTATAATACCAACTGCTCCTGCACCCTCAATTATTGTATCAAGATGCTCTTCTATTATATGTTTCATATGCTTCTCCTTTATATGACATTGACATAATTAATTATCTGTGACATTAATGTTATGAAGCCTATTGCCATAGCAGCTATTACTATACCGCCTATAAAATAATCTACTATATGTTCCATATATCCTCTTTCCAAATGTGACGGATTCCGTCACATTTTCACCTTGCTATGTTTCTTAGCGAATGAGTTTTTGATATTCCTAAAATTGGAACTTTATATGTGTAATCAGTATTAATCTCAACTGCTACAACCTTATTCTTATCATCAGTTATATTATTAGTTGTTACTGTATATCCCAGCGTTGCTGCATTGGACTTACAGCTGTCAATAACTGTCTGTGACATATTGCTTTCTTCTATCTGCTTTACACATGAATCATGATATGCTCTTGCATTAGATACTCCTGTGTCTGCTCCTATGAGTGATACACCAACAAGCACCATTACGGCTAACAGAAATACTGAAAGATATACTTTAATTATCTGTGACATATATACTCCTTTCTAACGTGACGGATTCCGTCACATTTTTATCCTATAAGGCTCATCGAAGATGCAAAGAATGCTGTGAAGAAAATAAACAAATCACCCATCATTTTCATACAGCACACAGCACTAGGAAGATACATATTAAGCTGCATCATAAACAGCTTATCTTCATTCTTAAGCTTTTCTGCCTTATTAGTTAGTTCATTATTTCTTTTAATGAGATTAGAAAACTCATCTTCTATATCTCCACCTTCTGACTGTGCCAGACTATATAATGCAGTCATTGATTCATCAACTTCCTTAACATCAAATTCTGACAAAAAGTTATTATATGGTTCTACTGATGATGGATTAGCATCAAGTTCTTTAAGCATCTTATATAAAGCTGGCTTTATTATACCCGGTGCATCTTCATAGGACTTTGTCATAGCTACTGGTACATTTTCTGTTGCAAGATAAAGGCTTACCTGCAGTAACCAGGAAGGATAATACATCTCAATCATTCTCTGTATCTGTTTTTTAACTTCTTTCTTTCCTAATTCCGGAGATTTAATAAAGAACAAAATTAATACTGCTGTAACAGCAAATACAAAAAGTGAACGTACTTTAATGAATACAACTACACTTACAATTATAGTGACCATTGAACATATAGCTGCTGTTATAATGTCTCTGCGCTTATTATTGTTAAAATAGTTATCATATATCTTTTTGCATTCTTCATCTGTTTTTTCTTTCCTTTCGTCAAGCCAGTTGCGTGACATAAAACCATTCACATGTGTATATATCACTATGTTAGCACACAATAGTATTACTGATGTTATCTGTACAAAAGGATATCTTGAAATATCTATATTAAACTGCTTTATATAAAGCGGTATATACAATACACACAGGCTCATAAAAGTTACTATAGCAAGTACAATTACAGTATCTGCACTGAAATTCTTTTTTGCCGCCTGCATCTCCATTATCCGGTCAACCCAGTTTTTTCTGTCATTAAGAAGGATTTTCTTTCCAAGTTCGGTATTTCCACCTTCAGTCTGAACCTGAAGCATAAATTTATGAAGTGTCCTTATTCTTGCAACTGGATATACTCTTTCTATTTCATCAAGAGCTGCCTTATCGACATTTGCTACATTTTCTGTCTTGATTATATTTATTGCTTTTTCAAGTACATTGTGCATATCTCCGTCAGGAAACAGTTTAAGTATCAGTACAAGTGCATCAAGTATTGTTATTCCTGAAGAAAAGTAATATATCATTCGTTCAAGATAGATACTGACATCTGAAAATCTTTTCTGCTCATATCTTGCTTTATAAGACTGATATATAATATTGAATGTACATAATACTGCAACTATACATACTGCTATATATCCTATCGGCTTTAATTTAAAAAGGTAACCGGCCGCAAAGCAGCCAGCTACCATCATAGCAAATGTACCAACAAGAGATTTTACAGATACCTTATATCCAAATCTTTCGATTTCAGCTATAAGGTTAGTTCTTTGTTTTTTCTTTTTTGCTTTCATATTACCTCTTTCTATATGCATAATTAATTACATACGTAATGATCATCACATATAATATTGGTTTTTTACCTGTTAAGTAAGAAAGGATTATCTATCCCCTCTTTCCTTAGTTTTAATAACTTATCCTCTGGAAGTTCTTTCATAAGCAGCTTCCCATCTTCCATGATCATTGTGCATGCATTTTCTTCATTGACACGTGAAAAGAATGCAATCTGATCTATGTACCTTTTTATTTCATTTCCTATCTTTTTGCGTCTGATAAGAAGTCCTACATCAAGATTTTCATAGATATTATTACGAAGTCTTTCAGCATCAAGCTTTGTCGGCATCATATTTAACATTCTGTCAGGTATTTTTCTTACATCATCTGTGTGCAATGTTGTAATTCCCTTTGAACCTGTATTCCATAGTTCAACAAGATTTTTAGCTTCAACTGAACGTACTTCTGATAACAGAATTCGCTTAGGATTTATTCTCATGCACTCTTTTAATGCATCTGTGTATGAAAAATCCTTGTTAACCTGTAGTGCTGTATGTGATGCACCTGGTTTTAAATCCTTATAATGCCATTCGAGGGTATCCTCTATAGTTACTGTATGCTGATTATCTGGTATGCTTAACGATAAGAATTTACCAAACTCGGTTTTTCCTGCCTCTGGTTCTCCACAGATTACTATGTTAAACTTACCGACAACCACATTTATAAGCATGTTAAGTGTTTCTTTTGAACAGTAGCCTGCCTTAAGAAGTCCTTCATATGTAAATCTTGATTTTTTTGTTGTTTTTCTGATAAACACTGAAGTTCCTGTTTTTGCAACTGATTCATGTAAACATGTAATCCTAAGACACAGCTCTTCTGATTCTGCTTCAAGCTTATAATTAAGCTTATTGAAATACTTTGACTGTGAATTAGCTATGTTATTTACAAACGAATCTATATATTCACTTGTCACCCCGTGCTCATCATCAGGTATTCTTTTAGACTCGTTGTGGATTGTATTAACCCACAACGAATCACCATGCCAGTCGATGTCTGTTATTTCATCATCAGACAAAAATGGAAGAAGCGGTTTTAATCGTTCCTCTGTCAGAATACCAGTTAATATTCTGTCGTCTGCCAATTTTAGAATCCTCCTGCATCAAGTCCCTTGCTGAATATTGTTGAAAGCATGCTGCTGAATGCATTTGCTACTGTACCATTAGTTGTTAATAATGCAAGTATAATTGCAAGTAATGCAATTAATATAGCTCCTGCCATGATTGGCTTAATGTGTGTTTTGATGATATCTACCATTTTTATAATCTCCTTTAAATTCCATTTATTTTTATCTATTCTTTTATAAAATGTGACGGAATCCGTCAC
>DJDY01000191.1:0-352 GCA_002435585.1 Lachnospira sp. UBA5912 | reverse complement strand
TTATTAAGCATTAAAAAAGGAACACTGACTATTAATTCAATCAGCGTTCCTTTTCTTCCGATATTCAATTTTATTTTCTTGATTAAGCGATTATGTCTTTTTGATTTGATTTGTATTTTTGATAATCCACTAAATGTATTAATTATATCTTTTATAGATAACATTCCTGCTCCTCTCCAGATGTGACGGAATCCGTCACGTCTTATCTTCTATGTTAACAATTGTCATTTTTAATTGTGATTTTTCATCATTGCATTAAAAAAGGACTTGAAGTAGATTTACTCTGATTCAAATCCTAGATCAATATGAAAAAACAAAAATATTATTCAGTTTTACATAAAACCCTGCCAGA
>DJDY01000137.1 GCA_002435585.1 Lachnospira sp. UBA5912 | reverse complement strand
ATATCAGCACCTGCCTTAATAGCCGGTACAGGAAGTTCAGGCTGGAAGTAAAGATGTGTACCGTGTGCTTCATCTGCAAGCACCTTCATGCCATGCCCGTGTGCCAGACTTACTATCGAACGTATATCTGAACATATACCATAATATGTAGGATTATTCACAAGCACTGCAACCGCATCAGGATTATCCTCTATAGCTTTCTTTACAGAATCAAGATTCATTCCCAACGATATTCCTAACTCAGAGTTTACTTCAGGATTAACATATACTGGAATTGCACCACATAGTACAAGTGCATTGATAGCACTCTTATGGACATTCCTTGGAAGTATTATCTTATCTCCCCTCTTGCAGTTGGAAAGTATCATAGCCTGAACTGCCGATGTAGTACCTCCTACCATAAGAAAAGCATTCTCTGCACCAAAAGCCTTAGCGGCAAGCTCTTCTGCATCACGGATAACTGACACAGGATGGCACAGGTTATCAAGAGGTTTCATGGAATTAACATCTATTCCTACGCACTTTTCTCCGAGCAGATTAACAAGTTCAGGATTACCTCTCCCTCTCTTATGCCCCGGAACATCAAACGGAACAACTCTCTGTCTTCTCAATCTCTCCAATGCCTCATATATCGGAGCTCTTGTCTGGTCATCTAACATTCTTTTATCTCCATTCCCATATATAATGATGTGCTTCAGGGGTCTGAATACATTGCCCCTGACTGATTAGATTATATATCCTTTATAATCTGTGAACTTATGCTGTTACTTACAAAACTGATTATATTTATGTTTAACCACACAAAAACTAACTCTGCTTAATTTAATCACACAAAAAAGAGACAGCCATGCTTTACACACAACCATCTCTTTATAGTCTTATCATAATTCTAATCTGGTTTAAATATACTTCCATGCAATGTATGCAAAACTATGCACTTAACCAGAATAATACCAATTATTTAAGGAAATCAGCGAATATACACATAGATAGTTATAGCTATACTTAAACCATACATAGTACATATAACTTAGCATCTATGACATACAAATATGCGTCACTCTTTATTGACCGTTTCACAAGATGATGTGCTTGGCACAGATTATAAAGTAATCAACTTATAAACAGGGCTTAATGCCCAATCAATAACAATAATGTGGGTTTACCACACCGGCAACCGACCCGCCTGTCCGTTAGGCTTAACTTATGCTTAATGTAATATGGATACATTAAAAATATAAGTGGTCATATTTGTATGAAATCATATATCATAATTATATATTTACTGACTCACACGAACAAATTGTATCATATATTAAAAGTATATGTCAATCATTATCTGATAATCTTACATAACATTACATGATACTTACTTAATTATCACTTGTTCTATCCTGTTTTAAAGAATCCCTACAGCCTTTTTAGCCAGCCTGTCTGCTTCTTCATTGCCTTTGACACCAGAATGTCCTTTTACCTTGACAAAATTCACAACTATCTTATTTTTAACAGACTGCATATAGTCATAATATGCTATGGTACCTTTCTTGTTTCTTTTCCATTCACCAAGTGCCCATGCCCTTATGCCCATATAATCAAAATACACATCAACGCTTTCTATGCCAAGCTCTATGGCTTTCTTTACTGCTGCCATGCTTCCAAGTATCTCACCGGCAACATTTCTCATGGATGCCATATCTTTATCATCACCCGAACCGCTAAGAATATACTTATCTCCATTATGCATAAGAAAACCTCCAAAGCCATACACGCCTGTCGATGCATTAAACGAACCATCGACATATGCATAACTTTCGCTTTCCTCTGTCACATCATTAACTGCCCCCATATAAGCAAGTGCTTCTTCCTGCGTTGTAAAGCTCTTATATTCTGCCCCTTCACACTTAAACACCTGACTCTTGCATGCATCCCATGTTCTGTATATTCCCGGCTTGCGCCCTTTTCTTACTGCATAATATTTTGATGCCATTATAATAAATAACCTTTCTAATCTAGTAAACTCTTATAACACCAGCAATATTCTTAACTGCTGACAAGCCCTTAAATACAGCCATAGCATCATTAAAATGCTTTTCCTTAACTTCATCTGTAATAATAACAAGCTCAGCAACGCCATCCTTACTGCTCTTCTGTACAACCTGAGCTATACTTACGCCACTGTTTCCAAGCACACTTGCTATAGTAGCAAGTACACCTGACTTATCTGCAACTTCAAGTCTTAAGAAGAACTTACTGCTTGTATCAGCTATATTCTTCACATTAAGGTGCTTATAACAGCAGCAGCCTATCTTTCCACATGAATCATGTACTATATTTCTGCATACATCTATAATATCACCGACAACAGCACTTGCTGTTGGCATCTGTCCTGCACCACGTCCCATGAACATAGCATCATCCATGGCAAGGCCATGTACAAAGACAGCATTAAAAGCATCATTAACTGTAGCAAGCGGATGATTCGATGGTATGAGCATAGGATGTACCTTTACCTCTATTCCATCATCTGTATTCTTCGCTACACCAAGAAGCTTGATAACATATCCGAATTCCTTCGCATACTTTATATCATCTGCTGATATTTTCGTAATACCTTCTGTATATACATCTGCAAATGTTACTCTTGAATTGAATGCTATCGATGCCATAATAGCTATTTTCCTGCCGGCATCATAACCTTCCACATCAGCAGTAGGGTCAGCTTCTGCATAACCAAGCTCTGTTGCCTTTAAAAGAGCCTCTTCATAATCCATGCCACTCTCTGTCATCTTTGTAAGAATATAGTTAGTAGTACCATTGACAATACCCATAATCTCAGTAATATGATTGCCTGCCATACTCTGCTTTAATGGTCTTATAATAGGAATAGCACCTGCTACGGCAGCCTCAAACTGAAGATCTGCACCTGCTTCATTGGCTGCATTGCCTACCTCTTCCCCATATTCTGCTATAAGATCCTTATTAGCTGTAACTACCTGCTTTCCTGCCTTGAGTGCATCAAGTACATAATCCTTTGCCGGATGAATTCCACCCATAAGTTCAACTATTATGCTTATCTGCTCATCTGTGATAATATCTACCCAGTCATCTGTAAGAAGTTCTTCTGGGATACCATCTCTTTTCTTATTCATATTTCTTACAAGAATCTTCTTGATAACGAGCTTTGCACCTGTTTTATGCTTTATTTCTTCGCTCATAGCCTCACACAGCTTATAAGTTCCCATACCTACAGTTCCTGCACCAAGTATTGCAGCATATATTACCTTTTCTGACATGCTTATTCTCCCTTACTATTGTTTGTACTTATCTATCGTATTTATCTTTTGTTATTATAATTATACTAACTTTATACTTTCTCATATTCTGTTAGTGTCTGGCTTCACTTTATATTATTATATTAATCATTACATATCTTTTAATTTCTTTACGAATACAGATATTCTTATAATAGATATTAAATCTGCGGCTCCCTCAACCATAAGAACTATTCCTATGAATATCATAAGCGCTACTGATGAACCGAATGGATTAAGCAAAGCTATTATACCCATAACAACCATGAATGCAGCTACAACTGCCTCTAGCCACCATTTATCAGCTTCCATATGATAAAACTCTATTCCATACTGTAGCTTAAGTATTCCGTCAATAATAATAACTATTGCAAGTATTGTTCCGAAAAACATAGCTATGACCTCTGGTTTCATAACAAAGAATAATCCGAATGCTAACAACGAAATACCCTGAACTAAACCGAATGAACCGAATATCTCTTCTTTAGCCATAGTAAAATATGTTATAAGTCTGAAAACACCCCATACACACAGGGCAACTCCAACAGCCTTACATATAACAATCTGCGAAATCTCCGGGAAAATCACTAGAAAAAGTCCCAAAACAAACAATACGATAGAAATAATAATAAGTTCAATTTTAATACCCTTAATCTTCTTAATCATAATACCTCCTTGTTTTTACAAAGTAAAAATCCGAGCTCCTTTGCGAGGAGAGGTATTTACCTCCTTGTTTTTACGAAGTAAAAATCCGAGTTCCTTTGCGAGGAGAGGTATTTACCTCCTTGTTTTTACAAAGTAAAAATCATTCAATTATTATATAGTATACCATAAAAACAAAGAAACTGTCGAACTATTTTACTGTTCTGCCTATATATTGCAGAACATCCATAGCCGACAGCTTCTTTTTGTCTCATATAATCTGTGTTTTATTGGTTATAATTGTCTTACTTTATCAAACTCTCATATATAAGAAACAACTATATGTTTCTTTAACTTTACTTAACTTCTAACGATTATAATCAATTCATCATAAGTTAATATAACTCATATAAGATTAACTCTTTCACATACATAAATCTTATACAAGAATAATCTCCTGATTACCATGTTTCTAATATTAAGCTCTGTCCATAGCCTGTTCGAAATCCTTAGTTCCTGCAAATATCTCGTTCTTATAAGGATTCTTCTTCTGTTCAACTGCTCTCTTAATGATAACTGAGATGCAGATAACATTAGCTACTACTGCAAGTATAGCCATAACACCCTGTGCTACTGGATATGCGCCTGCTGCATTCATCTGCTCTAATGTATAGTGTGAAAGTTCCATACCTGTTGTTGCTCCTGTGTACTTATAAAGTACTGGAAGTGTAGCAAATATACCATCCACCTGGAAGAGTGGGAACACCTGGGCAAACATACACCATGTTGCAAGTGTGTTGGCACGGTTCTG
>DJDY01000061.1 GCA_002435585.1 Lachnospira sp. UBA5912 | reverse complement strand
ATGGTGCAACAAAGCTGGTTAATATTAAAAACCAGGATACTGTTACCAAAATACTTGATATGGTTCCTGATGTTGTAGATAAGATAACTGGCAGGTTTGGCGATGTTAAGATGGATGATGACATAGATGAAGCTATCGGAGATGTCAGTAAGGAAGATTAATCAGGATTATTAATTAATCGCATCTATAAAAATAGTTTTATTTATATGATATAAGTTATATATGCAAAAACAAAACATATATTTTATTAAGGGTATTACTGATATGTTTTATGAGATGGTCAGGAATGCCCGTAATACAAACAATGATGGAGGATTATGATGTGCCGGATGCTTGGGTTTATCATGTTCTGGATTGCTGTCGGTATGATAATAGCACTGTTTCTTGCTGAAAATTTGTTTTTGTGTATATGTATCATTATTACATTGATTCTCGCAGGGTATAATATGTTTTGTCATTGATATTTAAAGCTTTAGTGTTTATTGCAGAGTCTGCTGTAAATTAAAGTCATAAGGTTTATCATAGAGTTTCATGTAGAGTTTCATGTAAAGTTTCATCATGTAAAGTTTCTGAAAAAAAGTGTTGCAAAATATATTGTGTTCTGATACAATAAGTTCTGTTGTGGGTAATTTTACCCAATACCGAATACCGGTAAGGAGGTGTAATGATATGGCTAAATGTGCAGTTTGCGAAAAAGGTGCTCACTTTGGTAATGCAGTGAGTCATTCTCATAGAAGATCTAATAAGATTTGGAATTCTAACGTTAAGTCTGTTAGAGTTAAGGTTAACGGAGCAACAAAGAAGATGTACGTTTGCACTTCTTGCTTACGTTCAGGCAAAGTAGAGCGTGCCTAAGAATAAATTTTATAATTTATTTCTGCTATTGATTTTCGAAAATTTATATCAGTACATTAAAGTGAATTGCCCAGTTTAATAAAATTGCGTGATTCACTTTATTTATTTTAGCTTTGATAGTATAATATATGTATGATTAAATCGGAATTCGCAGATTATATGAGAAATTATTTTCCATAATGCGAGGAAAGCCTGACTGCGTGGGCTTTCTGCGGTTGATTCGCATAGGTTCCTTAAAATACAAGTCGCAGTATGGAGGCTAGATATGAATGGTATATTGAATAATAAGTTAGGTAAAGTATCTATCTCGAGTGAAGTTGTTGCCCAGTATGCTGGTTCAACTGCAGTTGAGTGTTTCGGTATTGTCGGAATGGCAGCGGTAAGTATGAAAGATGGACTTGTAAAGCTGCTGAAGGGGGACAGTCTTACAAGAGGTATTAAGGTTGAAATAGATAATGATAACAAGATAGAGATTGATTTCCATGTTATCGTATCTTATGGTGTATGTATTTCAACAGTTGCAGATAATCTTATTGAAAATGTAAAATACAAAGTATCTGAATGCACGGGTCTTGAGATTAAAAAGATTAATATATATGTAGAAGGCGTTCGTGTTATAGATTAATTGATTAGTATAGAATTATTTACAAGCCTTTATTATGGCAGAATGGAGGAATAAAGTGGCTACTACTACTATAGATGCAGCACTTGTGCAGAAGATGTTTCTTGCAGGCGCTAAGAATCTTGAATCAAAGAAAGAATGGATTAATGATCTGAATGTATTCCCTGTACCGGATGGCGATACAGGTACTAATATGACACTTACTATTATGTCAGCAGCTAAGGAAGTAAGTAATATTGGTAAACCTACTATGGAGAATCTTGCAAAGGCTATATCAACAGGTTCTTTAAGAGGTGCAAGAGGTAATTCGGGTGTTATTCTTTCACAGCTTCTTAGAGGATTTACTAAAGAAATGTCACAGGTTAAAGAAATAACTGTAAAGACACTTGCTGTTGCAACAGTTAGAGCTACAGAGACAGCTTATAAAGCTGTTATGAAGCCAAAGGAAGGAACTATTCTTACTGTAGCCAAGGGCGTTTCTGATAAAGCTACAGAGGTTGCAGAATCAGTTACGGATATTGAAGAGGCGTTGTCAGCTATTATAGATTATGCAGAAGAAGTTCTTGCAAAGACACCAGAGATGCTTCCAGTGTTAAAGGAAGCAGGGGTTGTTGATTCAGGCGGACAGGGACTTGTTGTTGTATTAAGAGGTATGCTTGATGCGCTTACAGGAAAGATTACTGATTTTACAATAACAGAACCTAATGCTGAGTTTAAAGCTGGTTCAAGTATGCCAGGTAAGGGTGCGGCTATTGATAATGCAGATATCAAGTATGGATACTGTACAGAATTCATCATTATGCTTGAAAAACCTTTCGATGAGAACACTGAAGCAGAATTCAAGAAGTTCCTTTCTTCTATAGGTGATTCTATAGTGTGTGTTAATCTTGATGATATCGTTAAGGTACATGTTCATACCAATCATCCGGGTCAGGCATTTGAAAAGGGTCTTGAATATGGACAGCTTACAAAGATGAAGGTTGATAATATGAGGGAAGAGCATAACCAGAAGGTTATAGCACAGTCTGAGTATCAGTCTGCAGTTGCAGCAGATGCAATGAAAAAGCATGAAGATGAAAAGACTAAGAATGCACCAAAGAAGGATTTTGGATTTATTACTATAGCAGCAGGTGAAGGTCTTGCAGAGATATTTAAGGGACTTGGAGTTGATGAGGTTATCCAGGGTGGACAGACAATGAATCCATCAACTGAAGATATTCTTAATGCAGCTGATAAGATTAATGCTGATACTATATATGTTCTGCCTAACAACAGTAACATTATTCTTGCATCTAATCAGGCAGCATCTATTATAGAAAACAAGAAGCTTGTAGTTATACCAACAAAGACTATCCCTCAGGGTATAACAGCCATGATTAATTTTGAACTTACAAGATCGGCTGATGAGAATGAAAAGGCTATGCTTGAATCATTATCTACTGTTAAGTCTGGTCAGTTAACATATGCAGTAAGAGATACATCTATTGATGGTAAGGAGATAAAGAAGGATAATTATCTTGGACTTGGAGACAAGGGACTTGCTGCTGTTGGAACAGATATGGATAATACGGTCATAGATATGCTTAGTGAGTTTGTAGACGAGGACTCTGAGCTTATAAGTGTATATTATGGCGAGGATATTGATGAAAACAAGGCTGATGAGTTAGTATCCAAGATAGAAAAGAAGTTTGATGGTATTGATGTTGAACTTCAGTATGGTGGACAGCCAGTATATTATTATATTGTGTCTGTAGAATAAACAAAGTTATATGTCTGAGTCTATTTATCTGAGGTTGATGTATGGATATTACACAATTAAAAGGAATAGGAACTAAGACTGCTATGAATCTTAACAGGCTTTCTGTATATACAGTAGAGGATCTCGTAAGACTATATCCAAGAGATTATATTGTGTATGAGGAGCCTGTTTTTATTAATTCTATAAGCAGTAGTGAGAAAACGGTTGTTGCTATTGAAGCGACGGTTATTGCTAGTCCTAAAATATATGGAAGTGAACGTAAAAGTATAATATCGGTTGTTGTTAAAGATGAAGAACTGAATACTATAAAATGTCTGTGGTATAATTCGCTTTTTTTAAAGTCCAGACTTCGTGTTGGAATGCATTATGTATTCAGGGGAAGAATAGCTGTTAAGAATGGTGAATATGTGTTAGAGCATCCTGATATGTATACGATGGCAGCCTATAATGAAATAAAGAATCATATGTCACCTGTATACCCGCTTACCAAGGGATTGTCTAATAAAGTTGTGACAAAGGCTGTGAAACAGGCT
>DJDY01000043.1 GCA_002435585.1 Lachnospira sp. UBA5912 | reverse complement strand
TGCTCAGATTCAACAGGCTGGATATATGATCCAGAAGGAATCGATGTAGAGCTTCTTAGAGAAGTTAAGGAAGTTAAGAGAGCAAGACTTACAGAATACGCTGCTGCAAGAAAGTCTGCTGAATACCATGAAAAGAAGAATGGTGAGCATGGTGTATGGGCAGTTAAGTGTGACATCGCTCTTCCTTGTGCTACACAGAACGAACTTGATCTTGATGATGCTAAGCAGTTAGTAGCTAATGGTGTTAAGGCTGTTTGTGAAGGTGCTAACATGCCTACAACTCTTGAAGCAACAGAGTACTTCCAGAACAATGGTGTAATGTTTATTTGTGGTAAGGCTGCCAACGCTGGTGGTGTTGCTACTTCAGCTCTTGAGATGAGCCAGAATAGTGAAAGACTTAGCTGGACATTTGAAGAGGTTGATGCTAAGCTTAAGAACATTATGGTTAATATCTACCATAACATCGATGATGCTGCTAAGAGATATGGTATGGAAGGCAACTACGTAGCTGGTGCTAACATCGCTGGTTTCGAGAAGGTTGTAGATGCTATGCTCGCTCAGGGCGTATACTAATTCCCATAACTAATTAAAGAATATATAATAATATTAAGAGCTGCTGGCTGTATGGCTGGTGGCTCTTTTATTGTGGATAGAAATCTGTTATAATCAGAATAAAATAATTCATATAATTGTGGATAAATGTAGATTGGAGTTGGAATGGATTTTTCATTCACAGGTTTTGTGTCTGCGTACACCTGGCACAAACTCGTTATGTGTAAAAAAAGTGCGCAGAAAAGGGGACTATTATGACAGATATATATACACTTATTAATCAGCTATCAGATGATGATATACGACTGCAGCTTGCTTTTTTTGACAGTGTTACGCTTACAAGTGCAGCAAAAGAAACTGGCTCACGACTGTTATCGGGAATGGCAGAGGTTGCGAATTCACTTGCGCAGATATTTACAGATAAGGTAAAGGTTGGTTATGACTATAAAAGGGTATCAGATATGGTTGAAAACAGATTTACTGAGCTTAAGTCTGTAAAAAGGGAACAGCTTCTTAAGCTGCTTGATATCAAGCTTATGGAACTTGTACCATTATCAGGGCAGATAGATATAAACACGCAGGAAGGCAGAGAGAAGCTGTCAATACTAGTTGTGGATATTGCCGGAAGCGGATATCCGGTTAATCAGTATATGGCACCTGCACATAAGATGAAGATTATAGCTGACAAGTATAATGACACATTTATGGATAATCTTATGCAGAGTCTTAAGAATATGACACCAGACCAGCTTAAAGAGTGGTCACCACTTATGGATAAGGCTATAGGCATGGCTGATATAGAAACCAAGAGAATAGTTCATAAGGAGCTTATGCCTGATGCTTTCAATGGCATGGGTGTTCTTAAGTGCCTAAGAAAGCAGAAGACACATGTGCAGCTTAAGCTTGTCATAGATTGTCTTGGAATAGAGGCATTTGATTACAAGACTGTTGAGATAAAGACAATGTATCAGGCACTTAGAAGCTTTAACAGAATATCAGTATATCAGCTGGCACGTCTTATAAGTATAGGGGTCAGGAAATATAACAGACCTTTATATGCCGCAGATGAAATTATGCCATCTTATGTGTCAGGAGATGAGAAAATAAAGGCAGATAATGATGATAAAGAATACATGGCGTTATCTAAGCAGATAAGTGGTCTTGATGAGAAAAAGACAAAATGCGAAAAAGAGCTTGAGGTTAAGAAGAAACAGTCAGAAGAGGCAAAAAAACGTGCAGACATAGCATCAGAGAATTATACAAAGATTTCACTTGAGTTTAGTGAACTTGAACTAAAGAAGGACGAATATATAAGTGGTGGACACACAGAAGCTGAAACTAAGAGCTATTACGCAAGAGTTAATGAAGTGAAACGCCAGCTGGACAGGGGATTAGAAGACAGTGAACTAAAGAAAAGAAAGAAAGATGAATTAGACAGTCAGGTTATTATTGCACAGGAAAGACTGGAATTGCAGGATAAAGAAGGTCAGGAGTTAAGGGCAGCATATAAGTTAAAAACCAATATAAGGAAGAATAACATAAAAAGGCTGTGGAGTGCATATTATTTCAAGTTCCATTTTGGTGATGGCGTATTTTTACATGTTGCGATGAATTATACAAGAAACCAGATAGTTACGATAGAAGCCATGCTAAAAGAGATACACGAAAGCAGGGACTGGAGGGTGTATTTAAAGGATGGTCGTTTATACGTGTATACAGGAGATAAAAAGCCTCTTGTGATAACATGTAACGAAGGTGTATTTGAGGATGTTATAGAATAAGAATAAGCTGTGGCAATATTTTGTCTGATGTGGCGAAAACTACATGTCTAGAAAATATATAATAAAGATTTTCTACAGCATAATAAAAAAGAGTAAGAAAGAGCGATTAGGAGCAATTAAGATTAAGAAAGGATGCAACAGGCAGCACATCATGGATTATAACGAAATATGCAGTTATCTTGAATCATTAGGCCAGTTTAATGAAGAAACCGGCGTTGAGAGAGGAAGAAATCTGCTTAACATAATAGGTCAACCTGAAAAATCACTTAAAATAATACATATAGCAGGTACCAATGGTAAAGGTTCTGTATGTTCATATATAGAAAGCTGTTTAAGTAAGCAGGGATATAAAACAGGACTTTTCACATCACCGCATCTTAATACAATAAGGGAGCGTATACAGATAAACAGAAAGCTTATATCAGAAGAAGATTTTACAAGGGATTTTAACCAGGTATATAAGGCAGTTAGTACTAATAATATAAAGCTTGCATATTTTGACTTTTTTTTCGGAATAGCTATGTTATATTTCAAGGAGCAGAAAGTGGATTATGTTGTCTTAGAGACAGGACTTGGTGGAAAACTTGATGCTACCAATGCAGTAGAAAGACCAATATGCTCGGTTATAACAGCAATAGGTCTTGAGCATACAGCAATACTTGGTGATACTCTAAAAAAAATAGCCGGTGAGAAAGCAGGTATAATCAAACCAGGCGTACCAGTTGTGTATACAGATAATGAAGCTGAAGTTACAAGTGTTATAAAGAACAGGGCGGATGCGTGTGCAAGTTTTTCATATGGGGTGAATTCACAACAGTATACAATAGTTAAAAACTTAAATGGTTGTATTGATTTTTTGATCGATAATGAGTATTATAGTAATGATTGTTTTCATCTGGCAACACCTGCACTATACCAGGTGGAGAATGCAGCACTGGCTGTCACGGCATGTGCTGTGATTAAAAGTACATATGGAATAACTATAAGTGATGAAAACATAAAGGATGCACTTGCCACTAACATATGGCAGGGGCGTATGGAAAAAGTAACTGATAACATATATGTTGATGGAGCACATAATCCTCATGGTATAAGAAGATTTGCAGAGACAGTTAATGCTATGTATGCGGATTCTGATAAAAAGGCATCGCTTCTTTTCTCGGTTGTAAGTGATAAAAACTTTGAGGAGATGATAAATATATTATGTACTTGCAATGTATTTGACAGAATAGCAGTTACTGTTACAGGTGGTAAAAGACAGCTTGACAGGCAGTATATACAGGAAGCGTTTAATAGGCATTCCAATATTAATGTCGAAGTGTATGATAGTGCAGCAGATGCAGTTAAAGCACTTAATAATAATCATGATATGGTATTTTGTACAGGTTCGCTTTATCTTGTTGCTGATATTAAAGCTGCATTAAAACAGTAAAAGCTGCTTTATATACAGGCTCATGGCGATAATAATATGCAAAATAACATGTTACATGCTTATAGATAGGAGAATTATTATGTTAGATTTTGATGAAGAGATTAAGAAGTTCCAGCCAAGTTTAGAGGTTGAAGATGCAGAAGATGCAATATATAATAACGATGTTCCTGATATCACAGATTTGATAACTAAGATTATTGATGGAAAGAGTGAGAAATAATTATGAGATGTTACAAATGCGGCAGCGTTTTGTCGGCTAATGACATATGTCCTAAGTGTCAGGCAGACGTTTCTATATATAAAAAAACAGCTATGGTCTCAAACATATATTATAATAAGGGACTTGAAAAAGCCAGGGTAAGAGATCTTTCTGGTGCAATAGAGACACTTAAGGTCAGCCTTATGATTAACAAGTACAATATTGATGCAAGAAACCTGCTTGGTCTTATATATTGTGAGATGGGTGAAGTGGTTGAAGCACTGTCACAGTGGGTTATGAGTAAGAATCTTGCACCTGAAGATAATGTGGCTGACAGTTATATAAAGAAGATACAATCTAACCAGAATAAGTTTGAATCAGTTACTAACGCTATCAAGAAGTATAATATATCATTGAATTATGCAAAAGATAAGAATTATGATATGGCAGTCATACAGCTTAAAAAGATAGCTGTAGCTAATCCACACTTTGTTAAGGCACACCTTCTTCTTGCCCTTATTTATATGAAAGATAAAGAGTATGCAAGAGCAAAGAAGCTTCTTAATTCAGTATTACGTATAGATAAGAATAATACGCTTGCATACAAGTATCTTGGAGAGATTAACCAGGTACAGTCAGCTAAGGACAATGATACAGCAGGAAGTTTTCTTCCTAAGAAGAAAGTTAAAGAAGAGGACAACAAGCCGCTTACAGGTAATGATGTCATACTTCCAAGATCATCTTACAAAGAACCAAGTAATGGCGCTATTACGATTATTAACGTTCTTGTAGGTATAGTTATTGGTGCAGCACTTATATGGTTCCTTGTTATGCCATCAAGATATAAAGGCATAACAGAAGAATATAACAGAAACCTTGCTGATTACAGCGAAAAGCTTTCTACTGGCAATGTAGAGCTTAACAGTCTTGAGAGTGAACTTAATACAGTTAAAGCTGATAAAGAAGCACTTGAAGAGCAGCTTAGCAAGGTCAATGGTACAGAAGGTGGCAATAAGCTTCTTATAGCTGTTGTCGAAGCAGCTAATGAATATATAGCCAATAACCGTACAGCAGCGGCTGAGAAGATTGTTGATGTAGATGTAAGTGAACTTCCATCGGATTCAGCTAAAACATTATACAACACAATATCTGCTGCGACATTTGTAAATGCATCTTATGATTTCTACAACAGGGCGCAGACGGCATATTCAAAGTCAGATTATGCATCAGCAGTATCTGATTATGTTAAGGCATTCAAATGTGATTCAACTAATGTTAATGCTGCCTATTATGCGGCTAAGTGTTACGTTGCGTTATCACAGACAGACAATGCCAAGAAATACTACCAATATATAGTTAATGACTTTAAGACAAGTGGATATTATAAAGAAGCTAATGATTATGTGACATCACATTAGTACATTTATCTGAAGAATAATGTACAGGTTAACTGACGAAAGATAGCCCCTGACGATTATGATTTATTCTAATCGTCAGGGGCGTTTTATATGCATTATATAAAATTACAGTATGTCAGGCTTGCCAATTAAAAGTTTTAATGTACAAGCATCAAAGATCTTTGAATTATACATTTACATTATTGGGTAAAAAGCAGTTAATAAGATAAGAAATGTGTAAAATGGGGATAAAATATTTATTATATTATTAAAAGAGGGATAGGAGGATGTGAAAACAATGGATGATAACATGGTTGTTGGCAGAGATGGTGAGTTATCAGAAGAAATGAACAGGACGGATTATATATATTTGGTAAGCAGAAAGAATCTTATCATAAGTCTTAACGCGGA
>DJDY01000212.1 GCA_002435585.1 Lachnospira sp. UBA5912 | reverse complement strand
GTTATTTGAAAAGTCTTAGAAATATCCAAGAGAATCTTCTGGCATCGCCTTTGTATGCACACCTGCGTTTCTCATATATGATGTCGTCCGTACATTAACCGAATGTGTGTTAAACAGCAATTTATTATGACAACTTCGTTCCACAATTACTACAGAACTTGGCACCATTCACAGGTGTTCCACAGTTAGGACAGAACTTGTATGTACCACTACCTGTACCGGATGATGACTGGTTATTATTGATATTGTTCATCATCTGTTGTCCCATTGCCATGCCCATCTGTACACTCATCATATCTCCGGCAATATTACTTCCACCTTTGCCTATGTTATCAGCCATAGCCATCTGACCATACTTGCCCATATCAGATACCATAGACTGTGATGCTGCTTTATTCTGCATCTTTGTTATCTCTTCCGGATATGAGAAACTTGCTATATTAAAGTCAGTTATCTCTATTCCGAGCTTGCTTATCTGCATATCAAGGTCTTCCTTGATACCTGATGCTATCTCGAAAGCATTTGCCTGAAGATTAAACATATCCTTTCCTTCTTTGGATATCCACTTCATAAGAAGCTGGTCAAGAACAGCAACTACACGTTCTTTAACATCATCTACCGTATACATCTGCTTAATACCAGCTACCTTATCTATAAGACATACATAATCTGACACCTTAAATGCAAAGTTTCCGAATGCTCTTATAGGCATGCCCCCTGGCAGACCAGAATATGGAAGAGATATAGGATTCTTGGTTCCCCAGTTAACATTGAATTCCTTGGTGTTAACAAAAAGAACCTCTGCTCTCATACCACTGTTAAATCCAAACTTAAAACCTTTAAGTGTTGATAAAAATGGTATAATCTGTGAATCTATATCAAACTCTCCCTCTTCTTTAAATATACCTTCTATACTACCATTGTATAAAAAGATTGCATCCTGCCCTGGACGGATTATAAGACGGCTTCCCTTCTTTATCTCTTTGTTAGTCCACTTCCAGAATATACAATCATCTCTATACTCTTCCCATTCTACTACGTTGGAAAACTGACTTTTGAATAAACCCATAGTTTCCTCCCAATTATAATAATTGTTGTTATCATTAATTGCTGTTATTATTAAACGCTGCTATCATTAAATGCTGATTGGAACTTACTGAATACCCATCTGTGCCTTAAGTGCTGCAAGTTCATCATCAACTGCTGTGTTAGCTGGTTCTGCATCATACTTAGCTGCAAGATTATCAATGCTTGAATCTTCTGCTGATGCGTTAAGTTCTGCCATGGCATTAGCCTCATCAAGCATCTTGTTAGCTTTAGCTTCCATACGGTTAAATGCTTCCATACTATTGCTTGCACCTACAACACTTGAACCAACCTTGTTGATACGTTCCTGTGCCTTAGCTGCCTTAACAGTCGCCTTTATCGCCGCTCTTCTTGCTTCAAGATCGGATATATCCTTAACAAGCTTATCATGCATCTGACGCATCTTTGCAGCATTATCTGCTGCCACATTATAAGCCTGTGTAAGTGCTGCCTGTGTTGTTGTAAGCTGCTGTTTCTTTTCAAGGAAAGATCTTGCATCCGCTTCGTTACCAGCTCTAAGTGCCTTTTCAGCATATGTCTGCATCTTATTAATCTGCTCTGTACATTCATCAAGTTCTCTTCTGGCTCTTGTTTCTTCAGCCATAACAGAAGCTGTTTCTGCCTTAACTTTTCCAAGATCACTCTCAAGATTTCTCATATACTGATCAATCATCTTCTCTGGATCTTCACACTTATCTAAAAGTGAATTAATATTTGCACTCATAATGTCCTTAAATCTTGTTAAAATACCCATAATATCCTCCCATTCTTTAACAATGATAGATTATTTAATTCCTTAAAAGAACTAATATAATAATTATACTATATCAATTATTAAAAGTCACTACTCTTTATAATTATTTATCAGATAATTCAAATATTTAACAGCTTTTTATATATATTTTAGCAGTTAATATATTATTTACTAACTGTTTTATTATATGATGCATTATATTTATATTGTTACTGTTTTTTCTGCTTTGCAGCACGCTTTGCTTCTTTTGCTTCTTCCTTTGCTTCTCTTTTTTCTTCTTTTATCTCTTCTTTTGTCCTTGTTTTATCCGCACCAGAAGTACTATTGCCTGTATAATCATCTATAAGGCTTTCTATTATATTTTTCTTCATATATACATCAAAGCTTAACAGACATACAAGCATAAAAAGCTGTAGAAAATCCCTGTCTTCCTCATTCTCCACATCCTTAAATGCATCTTTTGCCAATTCTGTTTTTCCTAATACATCTTTGGAAAGTGCATCTAACTGGAGTTTCTCCATATCGTATATTTCCTTATATATTGTATCTAAATCTGGAACTTCATCCGTATTAAAGAACTTATCTGTGAGCGGATTAAGAAGCTTCTGGATATCACTTATCGATAATATATTCTTAAGATAGTATATAAATGTTAAAACGTATATATGCTCCTTTGAATATTTTTTCTTTACTGGGGGTGGAAGCAGATTGTTCTTGGTATAATTATTAATCATTGTTTTGGTAAGTATCTTGTCATCTTCGTGTCTTTTAACATCTGACAGATGTTCATCCATAAATGTTGTTACCTGATCCATATAAAGGTCTATATTGGGAACATCTCCAGGCTTGATATAATTAAGCTTTACGAGTCTTTTTAATAATGCATCAACAAATTCCTGACTATTTTTATTCATAATCTGTTACTCCTGATTTCTTACTTGTTTTATCAACTTATCTGGCAGATACACCGCCATATATGATGTATATATGTTCATATCTGTCATTAATATCCATGCAGATAATGATAATTACTTTTTAACATCAATACTAACTCATATTATATAGTATTGAAAACTATATATCAAGAGGGAGATTATCTATCTTATGGTAATAACTTATTCTTATAATCATAATTCATAATTATAATAC
>DJDY01000167.1 GCA_002435585.1 Lachnospira sp. UBA5912 | reverse complement strand
ATGCCATTAGCTGAAATAGAGGATTTCCTAAAAAACAAGGACATAAGCAACATAGAAGAAAAGCTGATGCAACAAAAAAAGATTGTTTTGAAAAAACAGCAGGAATTAAAGCGTATTGAACAGAAAATAAACCACCGTTTAAATGGTTTATCAGAAGCACAGAGCATGATGTTGGATACTGTGACATTAGAAACGCTTCCAGAGGTCAGGATGGTGTGGGTGGATGCTTCTATGAAAATAGAAGGTTCACAAGACATGGAAGCTCCTATCAGAAAGCTGGATCAGTCACAGGCAGAGGCAGTTGTATTTCTTGGTAAAGTTGGACTTGGTATTTCGTTAGAACATTTGCAGACAGCAGAGTACCAAAAATACGATGGCATCTTTTTAATTCTGGATGACGAAGATATATATGATGGAGAAACAATGCATGTGATGGAGTCATTATGTGTCCGTCTCTGCTTTTGTGGCAGCCATGCAGAAGCTCCAGTACAGTATAAGAAATTACTGGATTATATTAAAAAACATCAGATGCAGATTGTTGGATTTTCCCGTGAGATAACACTGATTGATTATGGTATCACAAATGATCCCAAAAAATTCGTAACTGAAATCTGTATTCCTGTAAAATGTGATGTACTTGTCAATCAGGAGATTTAAAAGTAAACCAAGTAATATTACTATGGTAGTAGATGGGTGACTGTGAGGCAGGAAAGACTGCAATTATATCATGGAATAAGAGTTTAAAATCTAATACGTGAAGAAATGGGGATTCATATGACATTACAACAATTAAAATACATAATTATGGTGGCCGAAACTGGTACGATAACAGAGGCTGCTTCAAGATTGTTTATATCACAGCCAAGCCTCACAAATGCAATTCATGAGCTTGAAAAAGAGATGAATATAAAAATATTCGACAGAACCAATAAAGGAATACATATTTCAAAGGATGGAGAGGATTTCCTAGGATATGCAAGACAGGTGTTAGAACAGGCAGCACTTTTAGAAGACAGATACAAAGGTGGTAATGGTGGAAAGCAGGAATTTTGTGTGTCTACACAGCACTATTCATTTGCTGTTAATGCATTTGTTGACCTTATAAAGAAGTACGGGCACGATGAATATGATTTTAGTTTCCGTGAAACGCAGACCTATGAGATTATTGAGGATGTGGCTATGATGAAGAGCGAGATAGGTGTACTTTATATGAATGATTTCAACAGAGTTGTACTTGAAAAGGAGATTAGGTCACATAATCTTGTATTTCATGAGCTTATGCAGGCAGAGCCACATGTATTCATAAGCAGAAGGCATCCTTTAGCTAAAAGGGACAAGGTTACAATGAATGAGCTTCAGGATTATCCATATCTTTCTTTTGAACAGGGAGAACATAACTCATTTTACTATTCTGAGGAAATATTTTCTGTTGAAGAGAAGAAAAAGAATATAAGAGTCCGTGACAGGGCAACACTTTTTAATCTGTTAATTGGTCTGAACGGATTTACAGTGTGCAGTGGTGTTATAGATGAAGAACTAAATGGAAAAGACATAATAGCAGTTCCGCTTGAAGGAGAGGGGGGAATGCATATAGGTTATATTACACATAAGAATGTTTCACTCAGCCGGTTAGGTGAGATATATGTGGAAGCGTTGAAGCGGTATATTTATATGTAATGATGTAAGTATCAAAAGTATAAACAGTTGTTTTGCATGCAGAAAAAGACTTTTTTACACGGAACACTCATATCATATAATATAAAGAAAAATAATTAGTATATAGATTGTGCCATAGCTTTAAACTATGACAAACATAAAAGTTTAAGTATTATACATGATGTAAATCAAATGTTATATTAAGTCCAACGAAAAAATAAAAATAATGCTGGTTCATATAGTAATCAAGTTGTAATTGATAAAAACGAACCACAATTATGAGTTAAAGAAAGGCAGGAGTTGGATAATATGATAAGTACACCATTCAGATTTGATCATGTAGGAAGCTTTTTAAGACCTGAAAGCTTAAAGAAAGCAAGAAGAGATTATGAAGCTGGAAGTATTACAGAGGAAGAGTTAAAAAGTGTTGAAGATAAGGCAATAACAGAGCTTATAAAGAAGGAAAAGGAAGTTGGACTTCACGCAATAACAGATGGAGAGTTCAGAAGAGCCACATGGCATCTGGATTTTATGTGGGCTTTTGATGGAGTAGGACATTCCAAGACAGAAACAGGTCTTCCGTTCCATGGTGAAGCTGCCATGATAGATGACACATATCTTACAGGGAAGGTTGTATATAAGACACATCCATTTATAGAACATTTTAAGTTCGTACAGCAGTTTGAGGATGACAATACGGTTGCAAAGCTTACAATACCTGCACCTGCACAGTTCTTAGAGCAGATGATTATGCCTTTTGCATGGGGTAATACTAAGAAGTTCTATGAAACACCTGAGCAGGTAGCTGAGGATATAGCCAATGGATATAAAGAATTCATAAAGGATGTATATGCAGCAGGCTGCCGCAATCTTCAGTTTGATGACTGCTCATGGGGAATGGTTGTTGATCCATCTGCATGCAAGTTTTTCGGAACAACACCAGCAGGACTTGAGAAGATCAAGAATACACTTCTTGACATCAATAACAAGGCTATAGAGGGAAAGCCAAAAGATCTTGTTATTAATACCCACGTATGCCGTGGTAACTTCCATTCTACATATGCAAGCAGCGGTGCGTATACAGGTGTTGCCGCTACACTTTTTGCTAAAGAGAATGTTAACGCATATTATCTTGAGTATGATGATGAGCGTTCAGGCGGTTTTGAACCACTTAAGAATGTTACTGGTGATAAGAAGGTGGTGTTAGGTCTTATAACAACCAAGTCCCCAGTGTTAGAGGATGAGCAGTCTGTTATTGACAGAGTACATGAGGCTGCAAAGTATATACCACTTGACAGATTATGCTTAAGTCCACAGTGTGGTTTTGCTTCATGTGAGATAGGAAATAAGCTTACAGAAGAAGAACAGTGGGCTAAGTTAAGACTTGTTAAAAAGATTGCTGAAAAAGTGTGGGGATAAGACATTTCATTTGCTATTAGAAAAAGTAGCTTTATATTAAGCAAAATAAAAACATCCCAATAAAAATAATCATTATAAAAGAACTTGACATGAAAATGTAGACATTTTGAGTGAAAATATTGGCATTTTCAGAGTCAGTTATAATAGAAGTTATGTTCGTAAAAACGCGGTTTTATGGGCATAACTTCTTTTTTATATGTATTTTTTAAAATTTACTCTTAAAATGTCTACATTATATTCTGGCATATTTCTTTCCTTTAATTTGAAGTATTGTTGATTGTATTTTTACAGAAAATATTTACAACTGTCTTGTCACATGTAAAGTTATGTAGTATACTTTGTGAAATTTGTAAATGAAATTTGAATAAAAAAGGAGATACACATGTCTATAGTAAGTGATATTGAAAAGTTAAAGAAAGAAAAAAATGCAGTAATTCTTGCACATTATTATGTAGATGAGGATGTTCAGGATGTTGCTGATTATATAGGAGATTCATTTTATTTAAGCAAAGTGGCAACAAAGGTGAGCCAGGATAGAATTATATTTGCAGGGGTTGAGTTCATGGGTGAAAGTGCCAAGATTCTTAATCCTGATAAAAGAGTGTTTATGCCTGATATGAATGCAGACTGTCCTATGGCACACATGGCGGATAAAGATGAAATACTTAAGCTTCGTGGACAGTTCGATGATCTGGCAGTTGTCTGCTATATCAACTCAACAGCAGAATTGAAAAAATATTCAGATGTATGTGTTACATCATCTAATGCGGTTAAAATAGTTAAGAATCTGCCTAATAAGAATATATTCTTTATTCCTGACAGGAATTTAGGACATTTTGTAGCAAAACAATGTCCAGATAAGAATTTCATATTTAATAATGGCTGCTGCCCAAGACATGTAGTTATAACTAAAAATATGGTAGAAAAAGCAAAGGCAGAACATCCATATGCTAAGTTCGCGGCACATCCTGAGTGTACGGAGGATGTATTAGAGCTTGCGGATTATGTTGGAAGTACATCAGGAATAATAGATTATGTAGTGGATACAGATGCAGACGAGTTTATCATAGGAACTGTGGACGGTGTGTTTAATGAGATAAGAAAGAAAGCACCGGATAAAAAGCTTTACACAGTTAAGCCAGACCAGATATGTGTAAATATGAAAAAGGTAACACTTGATAAGGTGTTAGATGTCCTTGAAAATGATACTAACGAAGTGTTTGTTGATAAAGAACTTGCAGACTATGCTATGAAGCCGCTTAACAGAATGCTTGAGCTTGCGGCAAAGTAAAATATGTAATATTAATATCAGTATAAAACAGATTTTTACATAACAGGAATAGTATTATTGGTTAGCAGAATGGAGAATAAATTGAAACTATGAAAACAGATGTATTAATAATAGGATGTGGATGTTCAGGACTTTATCTTGCCCTTAATCTTCCAAGAGATAAGAAAATACTTATGATAACCAAGTCAGATGCAGAAAGCAGTGATTCATTTCTTGCACAGGGAGGCATGTGTATGCTAAAGGATGAGTCTGACTATGACAGCTATTTTGAAGATACTATGAAAGCTGGACATTATGAGAATGATAAGAAGTCGGTTGAGATAATGATACGTTCTTCAAGGGATGTTGTGAAAGACCTTATAGCTGCCGGAGCAGACTTTAAGAAGGATGAAGATGGTAATCTTGCATATACAAGAGAAGGAGCACACAGTAGTAACAGGATTATTTTTCATGAGGATGTAACTGGTAAGGAAATAACAAGCCATCTACTTGACAGGGTAAGAGAACTTCCTAATGTTGTTCTTCTGGAAAATACACGTATGTTAGATATAATATCAAGAGGTAACGAGTGCCTTGGAGCCGTTATAAGATGTGAAGATGGAAGTATAGTGAATGTAAAGGCAGATGCAACCGTGCTTGCTGCTGGTGGAATAGGTGGATTATACCGCCATTCAACAAACTTCAGACACCTTACAGGTGATGCTGTTGCAGTAGCTATCAAACATAATGTTGCAGTAAAGGATATTAATTATGTTCAGATACATCCTACTACATTTTATTCTAAGAATGATAAGGACAGGAGTTTTCTTATATCAGAGTCAGTAAGGGGAGAGGGAGCAAAGCTTTATGATAAGAATGGAAAGCGTTTTGTGAATGAACTTCTACCAAGAGATCTTCTTACACAGGCTATATATGAGCAGATGAAAAAGGATGGAACTGATCATGTATGGGAAGATCTTCGCACAATTCCAGCGGCTGAATTAAAGACCCATTTTCCTAATATAGTGCAGTATTGTTATGAACATGGATATGATGTTACTAAAGAGTGTATACCAGTAGTTCCGGCGCAGCATTATTTTATGGGTGGAATAAAGGTTGACTATGAAAGTAAGACATCTATGGACAGGTTATATGCAATTGGTGAAACAGCATGTAATGGTGTTCATGGAAGAAACAGGCTGGCAAGTAATTCGCTGCTTGAAAGTCTTGTGTTTGCTAAAAGAGCAGCTTATAATATGGCAGAATGTGAACTTCGCAATATATTAGATGCTTCTGTCGATGAATATGTAAAAAATACCGACAATAGCCAGTATAAGGATGAAGAAAAGCTGAATAAGTATTATGGTGAGCTTGTAAGAAAGAAAATTGATGAAGCAGATGCAGCTATGAAGACAGCGTAATCCTTCATTTATTCTACAGGGGCACAATTATCAGTGCAATTATTAGTCAGTGGTAAAAATTTATGATTTAATCCTGAAAGAAAAATCCGAATAACATACATATAGAATATGTAATAATTTTTAATTAAATCGGAATTCATAAAAAATAAATACATATAAATATAACAGGATAATATAAGAAATAAATGATAAAAATAAACAACTAAGAATTAAATATAACAGGAGATTATAAAATGTTTGATCAGGTTACATTAAGGTTAAATGCAGACCCATTAATATTAAGTGCATTAAGAGAAGATATTACGAGCGAGGATGTCTCAACTAACAGCGTTATGCCAGTTTCTAAAAGAGGTGAGGTTAATCTGATATGCAAGCAGGATGGTGTTATATGCGGACTTCAGATATTTGAAAGAGTATTTACATTGTTAGATGAGAACACAGAGGTTGAGTTTAAGGCAGCAGATGGAGATAAGGTGAGAAAGGGTCAGCTTCTTGCAATAGTAAGAGGAGATATTAAAGTGCTGTTATGTGGAGAGAGAACAGCTCTCAACTATCTTCAGAGAATGAGTGGCATAGCTACATATACAAGTGAAGTTGCTGCTCTTCTTGAAGGAACTGGAATCAAGCTTCTTGATACAAGAAAGACAACACCTAATAACAGAATTTTTGAAAAATATGCTGTTAAAGTTGGTGGAGGTAATAATCACAGATATAACCTTACAGATGGGGTACTTCTTAAGGATAATCATATAGGTGCAGCAGGCGGAGTAAAAGAGGCTATAAAGATGGCTAAAGAATATGCACCATTTGTAAGAAAGATAGAAGTTGAGGTTGAAACGCTTGACATGGTTAAGGATGCGCTAGAGGCAGGTGCGGATATAATCATGCTTGATAATATGGATCATGATACTATGGCAGAGGCTATGAAGATAATAGATGGCAGGGCAGAGGTTGAGGTATCTGGTAATATGACCAAGGAAAACCTTGCCAAGCTGTCAGGACTTGCAGTTAACTATGTATCAAGCGGGGCACTCACACACTCAGCTCCAATAATGGATATTTCGCTTAAGAATCTTCATCCGGTTGAATAATATGTTTAAATGTTATTTATGCTTACAAAAAGGCATTTTGACTTTACATCATGTAATATTAAGATACCAGGGTCAAAAGGTCTAAACCCATAAGAGCTTGCTCATAAGTGGGTGAATGACCTTGTGACCCACAACATCATATTAATAATGTAATAAAGCTGCTTTATATATGACATAGTGTATGGTATAGTGCAAATCATAGGGTTGTTACACATATTGATAAGTGGTAAAATTAATAATTAAGTAGAAGTAAAAGTTAATGCAGAGGTGGTAACAGGTCATGAATGGACAGTTAAGACGGGAAAAAATAATAGATATTCTTAGCAAAAGTGATACGCCTGTATCTGGTGTTGCACTGGCAAAACAGCTTAATGTAAGCCGTCAGGTCATTGTGCAGGACATAGCGCTTATAAGGGCAGCCTCATATGATGTATATTCAACTAACAGGGGTTATGTGATAAGAGGAGATAAGGAACATACAAGAATAGTAAAGGTTAAGCATTCTGATGCTGATGTGGAAACAGAGCTTAATGCCATAGTAGATATGGGCGGATGGGTTAAGGATGTTTTCGTATATCATAAAGTATATGGAGTAGTTAAGGCAGAGCTTAACCTTCACTCAAGACGTGATATAAAGGATTATATGGAAGAGATAAACAATGGTAATTCCTCGCTTCTTATGAACGTTACATCTGGATATCATTATCATACTATAGCTGCACAGGATGAAAAAACACTGGATATCATCCAGAACGAGCTTGCAAGACTTGGTTTCCTTGCAAAGCTTCAGGAATATGAGCCGGTTGATTTCTGGAGTAAAAAGGCGTAGCTGTGTAATAAGATGTAAATGTGAAAAGTAAAAAATGCGATTGTACCAGCAAATTAACACACTAGATGTGTTTACACGCTGAGTATATAATAAATTGAGTAAAGGCAGACAATCTTATATTGGGATTGCCTGCTGTATTTGCTTTGTAATGAGAATTAAATATATACAGAAGAATGAAAATCACATAAATGTAATTGAAATAAAATAACACAACTGCTATAATAATAAAACATTTACTTAGGGAGCAGTGGTTTAATGAATATTAAATACAAAGAACCAATAAAACTAATAGCACTGGATCTTGACAGGACAACGCTTAGATCAGATGGCCATCTGTCAGAGGCTAACAGGCAGGCAATAGAGTATGCCATAAGTAAAGGTGTACATGTATGTATTGCAAGTGGAAGGGCGTTTGACACTCTTCCATCAGAGGTAGTTACGATATCTGGAATAGAATATGCCATAACAAGCAATGGTGCAGCAGTATATGAGATAAAGGATAAGAAGTGCCTTAATTCATATGTGTTAAAAGAATCATCAGTTGACAGCATAATACAGAATACGATAGGATATCCAGTCACGTATGAAGCATTTATAAGAGGAAAGGCATATGCATCAAAGGAGTATATGGATGACCCGGTGAAGTTTGGTGCAACGCCTAAGGCAATAGAATATGTGAGAAGTACAAGAACACTAAAGGATGATATAGTTGGATTTATATATGAACACAGCCACGAGCTTGACAGTATAGATATAGTTCTTGATGATGATGAACTTAAGCAAAGAATAATAGAGGACTTGTATAGCAGGGATGCAGACATATATATTACAAGTTCGGTAAAGCAGCTTATTGAGATATCATATAAAGATGCTGGAAAGAAATCTGGAGTTAAGTTTTTAGCGGACAGGCTTGGTATTGACAGAAATAATATAGCGGCATTTGGTGATGCGGATAACGATTGTGATATGATAGAATTCGCAGGAGCAGGGATTGCTATGGGTAATGCATGTGATGTACTAAAGAAAGCAGCAGATTATGTTACACTATCTAATGACGAAGATGGACTTGCATATGCTGTATATAATATATTAAAAATACAATAAGTGAATAAAAGGAAAATTATGAAAAAGAAAAAACTATTAACAGTAACATTAATATCAGTTATGAGTATAGCAGCAGCCATGATGATGGGATGCGGAGATAATAAATCTTCTTCACAGGCTGATAATAATCAGGCATCTTCATCAATAAGCAGTGATGCTGGAAAAAATGCTTCCACAAAGACAGATAACTTAAAAAGCAGCACAGATAAACAAAATAATACACTCTTAGAAAAAACAACAGCAGATACATTGCCAACCAAAGCTGGTATAGACATACAGAGCGAACTGGCACAGATAGATGCACAAGCTTCTGCTATAGATACAAGATTACAGAACGAGAATCTTACACAGAATCAGATGAACCAGCTGACAGCGCAAGTTTATAAGCTCTGGGATGATAAGCTTAATTCAATGTGGTCTTATCTTTCTGATACATTGGACAACAGTACAATGAAAACACTTAAAGAAGAAGAACGTAACTGGCTTAAGAAAAAAGACAGTCTGGTAAAGGAAGCAGGACAAGAAGCAGCAGGTGGTTCAATGCAGGCTATGCTTGAGAATACTAAAGCAGCAGAACTTACAAGAGACAGAGTATATGAGCTTGCTAAGTATTATAAGTAATCTGCCATGTGAAAGGGTTTAAAAGTATGTTAGTCAAAGCATATTAAGTATATTAATTAAGCTAAAGGTTGATTAATTATAGATAAATGTGTAAAATATAACACTGTGTTATTTTAGTTCATATTTTAATATATATTAGTATGTGTATGTCATAAATATAAAAAGCTGTTTCTGCATGCTTATATAATTTTTAGGAGAGATATACATTAATATGTTTAGAATATTATATATAGAATAATGATAGCAAAATAGGAGCTGTATATATTGTATACGGCGATAAAACAGATAACAGTAGTAAGAACAATTTAAGTGGAGGATAAACATGGATAACCAGAAGTTAGCAGAGTTATTGTTTCCAGAGGTAGTTAATACACCAGAGTATTATGAGAAGAAGTTCCCATACAGAAAGCTTCCTAATAAAGCAGAAGTTACACGTATGGCACCAAGTCCAACAGGATTTATACATCTTGGTAATCTGTATAGTGCACTTGCAGATGAAAGAATTGCACATAGAAATGGTGGTGTATTCTATCTTAGAATAGAAGATACAGATGAGAAAAGAAAAGTTGATGGGGCTGTTGAGACTATAATCAACGTATTAAGATATTTCAATATTGAATTCGATGAGGGTGCAGGCTTTGATGATTCTGATCCAAGGAATGCATATGGTCCATATTTCCAGAGACAGAGAGTAGAAATATATCATACATATGCGAAAAGTCTTGTAGAAAGGGGGCTTGCTTATCCTTGCTTCTGTACAGAGGAAGAGCTTGATAAGGTAAGAGCAAAGCAGGAAGAAGACAAGGTTCTTACAGGATATTATGGAGAATATGCAACTTGCCGTAACCTTTCATATGAGGAGATAGAAGCTAATATTAAAGCAGGCAAGCCTTATGTGCTTAGACTTCGTTCACAGGGAAGTCCTGATAAAGAGATTACATTTGTGGATGCAATAAAGGGAGAGATTAAGCTTCCAGAGAATATTCATGATATTGTTCTTTTAAAGAAGGATGGTATTCCGACATATCATTTCGCACATGCGATAGATGACCATCTTATGAGGACAACAGTTGTTGTACGTGGTGGAGAGTGGCTTGCATCAGCACCTATACACTATGAATTATTCCATCTTCTTGGCTTTAAGATGCCAGCATATGCACATACAGCACATCTTAT
Source organism: Lachnospira sp. UBA5912 (assembly GCA_002435585.1). Lineage (GTDB taxonomy): Bacteria > Bacillota > Clostridia > Lachnospirales > Lachnospiraceae > Lachnospira. The sequence goes on along the minus strand of DJDY01000167.1, from coordinate 1,065 downwards.
GAAGTTTGATGAGGAAACAGGTGGTAAGAGAAAGTTATCAAAGAGAAAGGATCCTGAACTTTCACTTGATTACTATAGAAAAGATGGATATCATCCATACACTATGAAGGTATATCTTCTTACACTTCTTAATTCTAATTTTGAGGAGTGGCATGAGAAGTTCCCTGATAAGGATATTAACGAATTCCCATTCTCTGTAGACAAGATGAGCCAGTCAGGAGCACTTTTCGATAAAGATAAGTTACACAATATATGTAAGAATGAGTTATCAAAGCTTTCAGAAGATGAACTATATGATTTCCTATATGACTGGGCTAAAGAAAATGCACCAGAAAATGTAGATATGTGGTTTGCAGATAAGGAAAAAATGTTACAGATTCTTCGTCTTTATATGGGTGTTGGTGCTAAGAGAAGAAGAAAAGATTTAATGTATGCAAAGCAGATATTTGAACTTATCTCTTATTTCTTTGACGGCGAGTCAGCAGAGGAAATGGACGAATTCAAGCTTGATGAAGATATGGTAAGCGAGATATTAAAGAGCTATCTTGCAAAGTATGACCATAATGATGATAATTCAGTATGGTTTAACAAGCTTAAGGAGATAGCAGATGAGCACGGCTTTGCTTCAGATATGAAGGCTTACAAGGCTAACCCAGAGAATTTCAAGGGAAATGTATCTGATATAGCTGAGGCTGTAAGAATTGCAGTTACAGGACGTGCTAATACACCTGACCTTTGGACAATCGTTCATATTATGGGTGAGGAGCAGATGACAGAAAGAATTAAGAAGCATATTAAGTAATTCTGTATAAGCAGAATAATATACCAGAATTAATATATAAGCAGATTTATATACTGGAAAATTAGTATACAAGCAGATTAATATGCAGGAATGGAGATTAATATGTCTAGAGAAGATGAAGGTCTTAAGCAGTTAGGTAATAAGACAAAGTACAGTATGGATTATGCGCCAGAAGTGCTTGAAACATTTGAAAATAAACATCCCGATAATGATTATTTTGTGAAGTTTAATTGTCCTGAGTTTACAAGTCTTTGTCCTATAAC
>DJDY01000164.1 GCA_002435585.1 Lachnospira sp. UBA5912 | reverse complement strand
GTAACGGCGACCAGAACGCTGGAGGAAACAACGGACAGGCAGGACAGCAGGGCGGTCAGAATAATCAGCAGACAGCTGGTGTTGATTATGACAGATTACAGGAAATGATTAATACTGCGACTGCCAAGAAAGAGAATGCTGTTATTAAGGACTACTTTATGCAGCAGGGATTGTCAGAGAATGAACTTCATCAGGCAATCACGGCATTTAAGCAGAGTAAAGAGCAGCAGGCAAACGCACAGCAGAATGCTAATGCTAGTCTTCAGAACGAAGTGGCAGCAGCACAGAAAGATGCTGAACAGGCTCGTATAGAGCTTGCGGCTACACAGGTAGCTATAACACTTGGAATAGAAGCCAAGACAGTACCATATGTGCTTAAGATGGCTGATTTCAGCAAGGTAAAGGGTACAGATGGGAAGATATCAGAGGACAATGTTAAGGCTGCTCTTGAACAGGTTCTTAAGGATGTACCAGCGCTTAAGCCGGCGACAGATAGCAATGGTGGATTCCAGATAGGAGGACCAGGAGGCGGCAACACTAACCAGGCAAATGAAGATGCTCTTAAGAGAGCCTTCGGACTATAAGAAAAGAGAGGTAAAACTATATGGCAGTATATGAGTATGCAGAAAAATTCACACAGCTTTTACAGCAGAAGTACGCAAAGGAGCTGTGCTCAGACGATTTAACACAGTCTAATCCACAGGTAACATTCATTAACGCACAGACAATTAAGTTACCAAGAATGACAGTAAGTGGTTATAAAGACCACACAAGAACACCAGGCTTTAATGCTGGTACATTAAACAATGACTGGGAACCAAAGAAGCTATCTCACGATAGAGATATAGAGTTCTTTGTGGATCCAATGGATATTGATGAGACTAACTTAACATTATCAGTTGCTAATATCCAGAACACATTTGAAACAGAGCAGGCTATTCCTGAAAAGGATAGCTACAGATTCTCTAAGCTTTATTCAGAGCTTAATACATATAAGGCGGGCAACATCAACAAGACAGTTATTACAGCTGCTAACTTCTTAGATGTATTTGACGATATGATGGAAGCTATGGATGAAGCTGGTGTTCCAGAGGAAGGCAGAATCCTTTATCTTACTCCTAAGATGATGAAGATTGCCAAGAAAGCAGAAGGAATACAGAGAACTATGGATGTCTCAGGTGGTTCTAATGCAGTCAATCGTAAGGTACACAGCCTTGATGATGTAAAGCTTAAGAGTGTACCATCTGCAAGAATGAAGACAAAGTATGAATTCACAGAGGGTTGTGTTGCTTCTGGAACAGCTAAGCAGATTAATATGATCCTTATTCATACATCTTGCGTAGTTTGTCGTGATAAGTACAGCTACATCAAGCTCTTCACACCTGGAACAGATTCAAGGACAGCAGATGGCTACCTTTATCAGAATCGTTGCTATGGCGACCTTTTCTTACTTGAGAAAAAGGCAGACGGCTGTGCTATGAATGTAGACGGAGAATAGGAGGCATATAAATGAAGGCAGTAAAGGCTAATAAGGAATATACAATAGCGGAGCAGGAGCAGAAGCGTTATATTGCAGATGGCTATGATATTGTTGATGATAAGGGGAATATTATAGCTTATGGAAGAGGCAAGACAGTTCCATATGAGAAGTATAAGAAGGTGCTTGATGAACTTAATGCACTCAAGGCAGAAAAGCCGGAAACAGTAGATTTAACAGCTATGACAGTTGAAGAATTAACTGTATATGCAAAGGATAATGGCATAGATATCGGACAGGCAACATCACAGGAAGGCATCTTAAAGAAGATTAAAGCTGCCTTGGAAGCGTGAGCCTATGGTATATGCAAGTAAAGAGCAGTACCTGAGCGAGCATAATCTTATCCCGGACGAACAGATAGAACGAAGGTTAAAGCAGGCGAGCCGTCATATCGACTCGCTTACTTTTAATCGTATAACTTCAAGAGGTTTTGATAATCTGACAGAGTTCCAGCAGGCAATAGTCATAGACGTGTGCTGTGATATGGCTGATTTTGAGTATGAGAATGAAGATATGATTAATTGTGTCTTACAGAATTATGCTGTAAATGGAGTATCTATGCAGTTTGGCAGCAGTTGGAATGTTCTTGTGCAGAATGGAATTGCTGTAAAGCGTGATACATACCGGGTGCTTTGCCAGACTGGCTTGTGCTGTTTAAGTCTGGGGGTGTGAGTATGAAGTACCCTTGCTTGATATTAAAGAGCATGTGTAAGACAGAAATACACGTAGAGATAACGCAGGAAGGCAGAAATGTCTATGGAGAGCCTCTTGAACCTGTTGTATGGGATGGCTTATGTAACTATCAGGATAGTGGAAAGACAGTATTAACAGCGGAAAAGGTGCTTATACAGCTTGAAGGTTGCGCTTTGATACCTGGAGATATTGCACCGGAGCTTCCTGTCATTACCAAAGGTGATATAACAGTGTTCGGTGTGACTAGGCATATATACAAGGGCACAAAGTGTCGTAATCCGGATGGTACAGTTAATTATGTAAGATTGGATGTGATGTAATGGCAAAGAATGTTAAGTCAACAGTAAAGCTTAATATGCCTGTGGTGAGAAGACTTACAGCGGCGGCGCAGGTGTCATTGGTGCAGACAGCAGAAGCAATACACACGGATGTTGTTCAAAGTCAGGTAATGCCACGTGACACAGGAGCGTTACAGAATGAGAGCACATTTGTATATACACAGGATGTTGCTAATGGCAAGGTGGAACTTATATCAAGTACACCTTATGCAAGAAGATTGTATTATCATCCAGAATATAACTTCCATCAGTCGCCTTGGACGGATGAAAGCGGTAAGAGGCACGAAGGTAATGCCAATGCAAAAGGCAGATGGCTTGATGATTATCTTAAAGGTGGCAGTAAGAGAAACTTTGCAAAGGATACATTTTCAAAGCTGTATAAAAAGAATGCGGGGTTATGATGTTAGGAATAGGTGATGTAAGAGATTATATAGCAGGTCTTGGTATTGCAGACAATACTAACGTGTATTGTGGCAAATTAGACGACAAAAAGAATAAGAGCATAGGTGTTTACAACAATAACAAGCAAAGACCTGTGCAGATGGCGGTAGGCGGCTTAAATAACAGCTCTTATCGTGTTAAGTCTGTAAGTATATTGGTTCATTGGAATACAAGTGTCAGAGACACCGAGAGAACCGCAGAACAGCTCTACAATATGCTTAGAGACATGAACCATATCACAATCAATGATACCAAGGTGTTCTTTACTAAAATGCTGGTTGATGAGCCTGTGGATGTAGGAACAGATGATAATGGTATCTTTGAGAGTGTAATAGAATTAGATATTTATTACGAAAGGTAGGTAAAAGTATGGCACAGAATACTAAATTAGCCGGATATAATGCAGGAGCAACACCACTTACAGGTGTTAATCCGGTGCATACAATTCAGTTTGGTGTATGCATAACAGGAAGAAAGAGTACAGATACACCAGAAACAGTAGAAACAAAGGTTGTAAAAGATGCAGAGAGCTTAAGCATATCCGTGGATGGAACTATTGAAGAATGGAATCCAATGGATCAGGCCGGTTGGACAAGAAGACTTACAACAGGCAAGTCACTTGGAATGACTATGGGTGGTAAGCGTAATTATGGTGATGAAGGCAATGATTATATCGCAAGCCTGGCATTAAAGACAGGACAGGAATGTAATACATGGGTATCAGTTATCTTTCCTAATCTTGACCAGCTTCTTATCCCAGCGGTTATCAATGTAACTTCTCTTGGTGGAGATTCAACAAGCATTGATGCACTTGAATGGGAAGCACAGTCAGACGGAAAACCAACATATATAGAATATAATCCGGAATAAAGAAAGAGAGGATTTGAACAATGGCAAAGACAGATTTTAAAGTAATAGACATATCTATGAAGATTACTAACCAGTTGCCTATGATTCGTATTACAGAGGATTTGGTTGTAACTGTTAACAATCGAAAGAACAATATCCTATGCGTACAGGCTATGGCTAAAGAGGCAGAGAAAGATGTAAGCGAAGATGGCGACAATGGTATTGGCTTTATGGTAAAGGCTCTTGAAATGCTTGTTGGTAAAGAAGCTGCTGATAAGATTGAGGATATGGACTTACCACTTCCAGAGTATAAGGAAATGTACAACACAATTATGAGTGTTGCCACTGGAACATATGGCGAGGAACAGACACCCTCAAAGTGAGACATACTATGACCTGTGGGATGACTGGGAACTGATAGAATCAAGCTTCCTGTCACAGTATGGCATAAGATTACGTGCAGATGATGATATGTCCTGGTCTGAATTCTGTTCTTTATTATCCGGTATAATGCCTGAAACACCACTTGGAAGAGTGGTGAGCATAAGGGCGGAGAAAGATATTAAGGTTATTAACAGCTTTACTAAGGAACAGAAAAAGATACATGATGACTGGCTTCTGAAGCGCAATAGAAAAATGGTGGGAACACCACAGTATATAGAATATTGGACACGATTACAAAGAGACTTTAAGGCTGCTTACTCAAAGAAGTAGGCAGCTTTTTTCGTGCCAGAAAGGAGAAAGAATGTCAGATGTAGTAGGACAGATAGCTCTGGAACTTGGCATAGACAGCTCGCAGATAGTTAACCAGCTTACAGGCGCTTCTAATAAGGCGGCTAAACAGGCTACAAGCATATTTAGCGGTCTTGGTAAGAAAATAGCCGCTGGACTAAGTATAGCGGCAGTCACTAAGTTTACAAAGGACTGCATAGAAGTAGGTTCCAATGTAACAGAAGTACAGAATGTTGTTGATACAGCATTTAAGGATTTAAGCTGGCAGGCAGACCAGTGGGCATCCAATGCTATGACTAACTTCGGTTTGTCGGAATTATCAGCAAAGAAGTATATGGGTGTGTTTGGCCAAATGAGTAATGCCATGGGTATTACGGGCAAGGCCGCACTTGATATGGCTGAAAGTGTTACTGGATTAACCGGTGATGTTGCATCTTTTTATAATCTTGGAACAGATGAAGCATACACAAAGCTGAAATCCATCTGGACTGGTGAGACTGAAACGCTCAAGGACTTGGGCGTGATTATGACTCAGACGAACTTAGACCAGTATGCACTTAATAACGGCTTTGGAAAGACAACAGCCAAGATGACAGAGCAGGAAAAAGTAATGCTGCGTTATCAGTACGTTACAAGTGCTTTATCTAATGCCACAGGAGATTTTGTTAAGACACAGGATTCCTGGGCGAACCAGACAAGAATATTATCGTTACGATTCGAACAGTTAAAGGCTAGTCTTGGTAAAGGCTTCATAGCATTGTTTACACCTATTCTGCGTGGCTTTAACAGCTTGCTTGCTGGATTACAGAAGGTTGCGGATGGTTTTGCCAGCTTTGTTCAAATGATAACAGGAGCAGATGTATCAACCTCTATGGGTTCGATAAGTTCGGATATAGCCGGTATCGGAGATGATGCATCCAGCGCGGCGGATAATGTAGGTGATATAGGAAGTGCAGCCAAGAAGACAGCTAAAGATATAGAGAGGTCACTTGCAGGCTTTGACCAGATAAATAAGCTTACAGAGCCAACAGATGATAGTTCTGATTCAAGTGGCAGTACCGGTGGAACGTCATCCGGAATTGGAAGTACTGACCTTGTACCGGATGTAAGTAAAAGTACATCTAATGTTTCAAGTGCAATATCTGATATGGCAGATAAAGTCAAGAAAGCATTAGAGCCACTTAAAGCAATATCTTTTGATAATCTGATAACATCTCTTGATAACCTTAAGAGAGCCGCACAACCATTAACAGAGAAGTTGTTCGCTGGATTGGAATGGGCTTATTACAATATATTTGTTCCTTTGGCTAAGTGGACTATAGAGGATTTGCTTCCAGCATTTCTCGACGTATTGGCAGGCTGTTTAGATGTGTTGAATAGTGCATTAGATGCATTAAAGCCGTTGTGGATGTGGGCTTGGGATAATTTCCTTGAGCCTGTGGCAAGTTGGACTGGTGGGGTGATTGTTGATGTTCTGAAAGGATTGGCTTCTGCCTTAGAGGGTATATCTGATTGGATAAAGGATAATCAAGGTCCATTTGATGCAATAGTGATAACAATAGGAGCATTTGCGGCAGCTTGGAAAGCGGTAGACTTAGCAGAATTTCTTATGAATGCTGGTGGTGTTGTTGGATTACTCAGTAAACTTAAGGATGCAACCTTGGGCTGTGTGACTGCTAAGATAGCAGATAAGATTGAAACAGTTAAGATTTGTGCTATGTATGCTAAAGAGTTTGTTACGAATCTTGCAAAATCAACAGCAGAACTTATAAAAAATGCGGCACAATGGATAGCCACAACAGCAGCAAAAATAGCAGATACAGCAGCCACAGCAGCACATACAGCGGCTACATGGTTAGCTACAGCAGCCACAACAGCATTTGGTGTTGCTATGTCAGTATTAACAAGTCCAATAACATTAGTTATTGCAGCTTTAGCAGCGTTAGGAGTTGCTATATACGAATTAGTAAAACATTGGGATGTAGTTAAGGATGCAGCAGGAAAATGCTGGGATTGGATTACTGATAAATGGTGCAAAGCAGGTGACTGGTTCAAAGGTATATGGCAGGATATAAAGTCTACATTTTCTTCATTTGATAACTGGTTACAGAATATTTTCAATATAGATTTTTCTGATAGTTTTGGTTTTATAGGCGATATAATGAATGCTTATTTGCATAATGTTTCCAATATATTTGGTGATGTAAAGCAGATATTTGGTGGATTGATTGACTTTATTGCTGGTGTGTTTTCAGGTGACTGGTCAAGAGCCTGGGAAGGTATAGTTGATGCATTTGGTGGAATATTCTCTTTAATTGCAGATATAGCCAAAGGACCAATAAATATGGTAATCGGTCTTATAAATGGTATGCTTGACGGATTAGAAAGCGGTATTAACTGGATAGTCCGTAAGATAAATGGCTTAAGCTTTGATGTGCCTGACTGGGTACCGGTTATAGGCGGTGACCATTTTGGATTTGATTTACCGGAAGTTGGGTTTGGTAGTATTCCATACCTTGCAGAAGGTGGATATGTAAAGCCAAACACACCACAGCTTGCAATGATTGGTGATAATAAACACCAGGGCGAAGTTGTAGCTCCAGAGGATAAACTTATTGATATGGCGCAAAAAGCAGCCGCTATGGCATCAAGTGCTGAACTGTTAGCTGAGGCTATAAGTATTCTTAAGCAGATACTTAAAGTGTTGGAAACATTAGACCTTGATATACAGCTTGATGGAAAGAGCCTTAAGAAGTATGTAGTTGATAAGATTAACGAGCATACAAAGCAGACAGGAAAATGTGAGATTATACATTAAGGATGTGATGAATTGATACTAAGATGTGACAATCAGGAGCTACCGGCTCCTGTGTCCATCAAAGTGGATGATGAGATTATATGGTCCTCTTCGACAGGACGAGCACTTGATGGAACAATGTTAGGTGATGTAGTTGCTGAAAAGAAGACATTATCTATATCCTGGGGAGTGCTCCAGGAAGATGAACTGGTGCTTATTAAGAGTAAGCTTGTCGCCGGATTCTTCCCAATAACATTCCATGATGATGGACAGGATATAACAATAACAAGTTACAGAGGTACGCTAAGCAAGGAAGTAATAGGAGAGCTGGATGATGGTATTTTCTATTACAGAAGTGCAAGTGTGTCTATTATTCAGCAGTAAGGAGCGCATATGAAACAGACATTAAAGGTTAGTGATATAAGAAACAAGGCAGTAGAGTTACAGGGGATTAACGGACATTTTCCTGTAAAGCTTAATTATGCTATTGCAAAGAACTTAAAGGTGCTTATAGCAGAGTGTGAAACAGCAACAGCGCAGAATCAGAAGGTCCTTGATGAGAAGGCAGCCAAGGATAAGAATGGGGAGTATGTATTCAAAGATAATGAAATAGTATTTCCAGATGAGAAAACAAAAAAGGAAGCACTTAAGGAACTTAATGATATAGCTAATCTTGAAGTTGAAGTAGAGATTATGACAGTACCAATGAGTACACTTGAAATGTGTGATACAGAAAAGTACGATACACCAACCTCAAAGGAAATGGCAGCATTAGAATTTATGATAGGAGAATAGCCTATGTATAACAATGTAACAGATGCATTTAAAACAATGATAAGAAGTCCGTCAAGAACATTCAGAGGCAGGCTTAAGATAAATGATAAGTGGATATATGCTAACTTTAAGAAGCTTAGCTATGAAACTTCAAGCAGTAGTGAAGAATACCTGCAGTTAGGTTCGGCTGTGGCGGCTAAGATAGAGCTTACCATTAAGAGAATAGATGAGCTGTTTGAGAATACGGAGATACCAATAGAGATAGGATTGAAGCTGCCAAGTGGAAAGTATGAATACATTCCAGTTGGCTTTTTTACTGCAGAACATCCAACAAATGACCAGGCAACCACAACATTTACAGCATATGACAGAATGATGAAAACAACAGGGTTATATGTATCTAATCTTACATATCCAGCAAGTGCTGTATCTGTTCTGAATGAGATAAGCGCCGGCTGTGGTGTTCCTGTGGATGTAAGTAATATAGATTCTTCGATAACGATATCAACAAAGCCTGTGGGATATACATACAGAGAAATGATAGGATATATCGCTTCTATGGCAGGTGGCTTTGCATGTGTTGATAGAACAGGAACTATTGTTATTAAATGGTATGCGGATGTGGATTATAAGCTGGATGTTACAAGGATAATGAGCTTTGAGAAAGATGAAAGCAATTATAATCTGGAAAAGTTATCATGTAATGTTGATAACTCTACAACTTTAACGTCTGGCGGTGGAATACTTGGTGTTACATTTGATAATCCATTTATGACACAGAATAGGCTTGATAATATTTTTAAGAAGCTTAGTGGCTTTAGTTACAGGGGTGCATCTGTTAAGACATTAGGAGATGTTCGTCTGGATCCGTGGGATATAATTACTGTGGAAGATGGTGAAGGCACTTACAAGGTACCGGTAATGAACATACAGCAGGAATATGATGGTGGTCTTGCTATGACTATAACATCATATGGCAAGACACAGACTGAGCAGGAAGTTGACTTTAAAGGTCCAACCACACAGCAGAATGAGAGAATATATTCTGACTTGGTGTTAACAAAAGAGCTTATAGCCAAGAAAGTAGATGCAGACTGGGTTAAGGCTAATACAGTACAGGCAGAAACGATTGTATCTATTAACAATGACTTAGAGAATATCCGGAACAATTATCTTGAGTCGAATGTAGCAAAGATTACGTACGCAACGATTGAGAGCCTTAAGTCGCTTAGTGGTGAATTCGCTGATTTAAAGGCAACTGACTTTGAAGCTGTAAAAGCAAGTATTAATGACCTGAATGTTGATGTTGAAAAGGTAAATACACTACTGTTCGGTACTGCAACAGGCACAACTATAACAACGGATTTTGCTAATTCTGTTGTATCTGTAATCGGTAATGCGCAGATAACAAGTGCCATGATAAAAGACCTGGCATTTGATAAGATAACTGGTATAGACATTAATACAACAGTAATGAATGTGCATTCAGATGATGGCAAGTCTACTTGGAAAGATAATACAATCTAGATAAGTGACAAGGATAGGGTACGGATCCAGCTTGGTAAGGATGCATCAGGCGATTATAACATTTATATCTGGGATAAAGATGGTAATCTGATGTTTGACCCACTCTATGGAGTTCAGGAATCAGGCATTAAGAGAGCGATTATCAGGAATGACATGGTATCAGATAATGCTGCCATATCTGGTAAGAAGCTTGATATAGACAGTGTATTCAGTGTTATGAATGCTGATAAGAGTAACACTTTTAATGCAAGCAAGATACATGTTGATACAACAGACCAGACATTAGAGAGTACATTTCAGACGATTAATAGTTACATTGATGGTGGTTCTGAGGCATGGGGTTCAACTATGTTGCAGGCTAAGACATTCATAGAGCATAAGCTCTGGTGGACGGATATTGATGAGGAAGGCAACTCTATAAAAAGCAAGTTTAATGACGTTAAGACAACATTAGACAGCTTTAAGATAGATATGTCGGACGTTACCAAGCAGCTTAATGGTACATTTGAGATATATGATATTACAGAAGCTCCGAACATGGATAATTACCCAGCGAGTGAGTTCTTTGTAAAAGTATATCCGGCGGAAGACTGGTACCCTCTTGAAACAGATACGTGGCAGTACTCACAGGAAGAGTATGCTAAGCACGCAGGTGCGGTTGCTTATATGAAAAGTTCTAATCGTGCCTGGAAGTTTCTTAAACAGACATCCGGGTTATATGGGTGGACTGAAATATCATCATCAGAGACTGCTTATATGCTTAATAAGCATACAGCGTTTCAGGTTGCTATTGATGGGATAACAGCAGAAGTTAGCAGGGTTAAGGTTGATATAAGAGATAATTATTCAACGACAGAATCAGTTAAGTCACTGATACAGCAGAGTGCAGAATCATTGGAACTAAGTATATCTAAAACGTATACAACTACGACAGATTTTACAGATGGAATAAATTCTACCAAGGAATATGCGGATGGAGTGGCAAGTGCGGCACAGTCAGCGGCAGAAGGTACTGCAGCAAATGCATTAACTGATGCATTAAAGAATTATACGGTTACAAAAGATATGGAATCGGCTATAAAACTGGAATCGGATAAGGTTAAAACATATGTATCAGAAACGTATAAGCGGATAGGTGGAGATTTCAATACATATACAGTTACAGAAACTCCTACCCTGAATAATTATCCGGCAACGGAGTTCTTTGTGCCAGTATATCCGGCAGATGACTGGTATCCACTTGAAACAGATACATGGCTATATAATGATTCAGCATATGCTCTGCATATAGGAGCTATAGCATATAATCCAACAGCTAATAAGACGTGGAGATTTGTAAAGAAAAATGATGCTTGGACGTGGGAAGAGATATCTAACACAGAAACGGCATATATGCTTAACAGATTCGCAAAGCATGATGTTGCTGTAGATAATATAACAGGTGAGCTTACGAGTGTAAGAAAAGATTTATCTAACAACTATTCTACTACAACAGAAATGGTTAATAAAATCGTTCAGGAGATTAAAGATGATAAGTCGTCTATTACAGCTTCATTAAAGGCAACATATGCTACACAGAAGTATGCTGATGATGCAGCAGGAACAGCTACAACCAATGCTACTGGTTATACAGACACAGCATTAAAAGATTATTCAACTACAGCGGACATTATAGAATCTATTAGTCCGGGCAAGACAAGCATATCAGCGGCGGTGAGTGCCAAGCTGGGTGATTATGCTACATCTGCAAGTCTTACAGCATTCATAGAGAATAAGGACGGACAGCTTAAAAGTGCGATTGAGGCTATAGCAGATACCATTAATATAACTGCCCGTGGTGGTCTTAACCTTAGTGGCGATAGATTCACACTTAGCAGCACTAATACAAGTATTAGTTCAGATGGAACTATAACATGTGATAAGTTCATTGGAAAAGGTGGAACTATTGGAGGTTGGAATATCGAATCGAATTCAATCAGGAAGATTACGGCGGATAATAAGTATTGTGCAGGAATGAATATTGCAACAAAAGGCACGGACTGGGTGTTTGCAACCTTAACGAATGATAATCCCAACTCTGGGTCATGGGATACGTGGAAAGGAAAGTGGTATGTAACAGCAGCAGGCGAAATGTGTTCGTGTGGTCAATTAACAGAAGCAGGTAATAAATTTGATTCTGAGGTACATCTTTATGGTGGCTATCTTAAGTTGGCAGACACAACGAATAGTACATATACCTTAGTACATCCACATGGAATACATGCAAGAAATAAGGAAGATATAAACACACTTACATTGGTATCAAATAGTGCAGATGGAAGCGGAGACGGACTTATTATAACTGGCTCAGCTGGTACAGAAGTTTCAGTACTTAGAGATGGTATAACATTATGGTATCAGCCGGATTTCCAGAGATACACAAAAATAGGTAAAGGATATATTCGTATTTGTGGCAATGGAACTAAGTATTATGATGATTGTGCCTTATCGGCAATAGGAGGTATTAAAACAGATTCTTTCAAATTGTACAATCAGAATATTGGTTGGTGTGGAGCAGCTTTAAATAGAACTCCTTCAAACGATATTTCATTTGGATGGGATGGTACATATCTTCGCATTTATATAGATAATACTATTATTGCCTCATATCGATACGAATCTGGAAATAGTGAATGGGTCTAAATATTAGAATAAGAAAGGAAATAAATGATATGAATTTTATAGAATATGTAAAACAATTATGGAAAAACGGACCAAGTGGAGGCACACCATGGAGTGCTACGAGGTTGAACCACATGGAAGACGGAATCAAGGCGAATAATGATATGATAAGTGAGCTAAATAGTAATATATCTGTTTTACGATGTTATGGAGCTGTTCAGTCAAATAACTCTGATAAAATAGTGTTTACAAATATTAAAAAAATACATAGAGTAGCAGCATTACTCATTGGAAATGGGAATAGTGTCCCTACGCTTCGATGTTGTGCGTTATTTACAACTCTAGCTTCAACAGGAAAAGCTGATGATAATTATATATCAGAAGGAACGATATCGGTTACTGAAAATTCAAATGGAACAGTAAATATTGAAATTGGAGATGTGCAGCGTTGGGGAAACTACTGGTTAATACTGTTCGTCTAATTAATTATTGCTTTATATATACAATCCTTGTATACACATCAACAACAATTTAGTTAAAATGTATAGTAAGAATATCACCACCGACATCTGAATTATTGATAATTTTTATGTTACCACCATCAAGTCCAATATTAACCTTTGAACTTTCTTTAAGAGAGTGAAGAAACATTCTATTACTTGCTTCTCTTCGTATTATATAAGTGCCCGCATCAAACGCTGTTTCATATATTAATAGCATTGTTTGTAGTGGTATATATATCGTTTCTTTTGTATTTATAAAAGTTTTTGTTATATTACTATTTAGCTAACTTA
>DJDY01000138.1:168-4634 GCA_002435585.1 Lachnospira sp. UBA5912 | reverse complement strand
TAGAAAGAAGGTATAAAATGCCAGAAATAAGCAGATTTTATGGAATAATAATTAAGATGTATTTTAATGATACCCAGCAACATCACAAACCTCATATACACGCCTTTTATGGAGATTATGAAGCAGTAATAGCCATTGATGGTGAACTTCTAGCTGGTTCAATACCTGCAAAACAGTTACGTATAATTAACGGCTGGCTTGCAATACACGAAAATGAAGTATATGAAGCCTGGAATAATGCAGTTCAGGGTAATCATTTCAATAAAATTAATCCATTATAAGAACAGGAGGAAAGTCTTATGTATGAAGTAAATGGAATTGTATACGCTGGTAATTTTGTTGACTCTATCAAAGTAATTGATGCAAAAGTTACTGACCATCTTATGATGCTTATCACATTTTCGACTGGTGAAAAACGAGTGTTTGATGCTTCCATCTTAACTGGTAATGCATTTGAACCTTTAAATGATATTGATGTATTCAAGAACTTTAAGATTGTTCACGGTGTTATTACTTGGCTTAACGAAGATATAGACTGTTCACCAGAATATATGTATGAACACAGTTACGCTTACGAAGAATTATGCGTATAAGAACTCTTACTATTCCAGAATAGCTTAATGAACAGGCCATTCAGCTTAACATTAACTTCTCGCAGGTACTACAGGATGCATTAATGAAAAAAGGTTGGGAATAAATAACCATTTCCCTCACCTCAGCGAAATGGTCAAATATAAACAAGGGGATGATTAATATTACTACTAATATTGTATATGCTGATATGCCTGTGACAATTAAGGCGTACACTATGCATTGTAATGATGATACTTACACTATCGTATTAAACTCCAGGCACTCCCTAGAGCAGCTTATGAAAGCGTATCATCACGAGATGAAACATATTGAAAATGGAGATTATGACAAACAGTGCAAGGATGTTCAGGTAGTTGAAATATTTGCACACCGGGGATAGGCTTTGAACCAACGTTTTATGTGTTGGAGATGTGGGAATAACTATTGACACTAATATACATTCAAGATACACTAATCTTGAACGTACTCTGGTGTCCTTCGGGTCCAGAGTCTTTTTACGTTTTGCCGACATTATGAAAGCGTTCATAATATAACCTTTTTATAATATAATAGTATTATAGTATTTGATTTTATTACTTATAAGTAATATACTAAAGGAGATGATAATATTAACTTAAAACAAGCACTAAAGGAATTAATGAACTCACTAACAAAATACACAAATGAATATGGTTTTGTTTTTCACGAAGCATTTTTACGTGAATTAAGTGGTTTATTGAAAGATGTAAAAGGACACGAGGGTGAGTTATTCAAGATTCTCAACAAACAGCTTGCATTTCTTGTTTCATTAAAAACACGTGTAAATGATGCTGATAGTAATGAGATTCTTAAATATAAATCTGAACAATTATATTATTCTCTTCACTTAAAATCGAAGAACTTTAATATAAGATTTATAATTACATTTTATGATAATACTACACCTGTTTTCCTTGTAGCTTTCTATGAAAGAGATGGAAAACGTGCAACAGACTATTCTCAATATGAAGTTCCTGCTAAAGATAGATATAATGACTTAAAGGAGGCTTTACAATGAGTAAAAATTTCGGGGATTTGAATGACTTATTTGCAATTTTTGAAGACGTTATCAGTACAGCAGACGTAATCTCTGCTGATTGCCAGGCTAAAATATCATCTGCTATTGTGAAAAAAAGAATAGAATTAAATCTTTCTCAAAAAGCATTTGCAGAAAAATTAGGTGTAAGTCAAGGTATGGTTTCCAAATGGGAAAGTGATGACTACAATTTCACTATTCAATCACTTGCAGATATTGCTGCAAAACTGAATATGCATCTACATGTGGAGCTAGTAGATGAAGTTTCTGATAATCCACAATATATTACACCTAATAATTATAATTATTATTCATCTAATAATGTAAAATTCACAAGTCCAAAAGTTATATCTATATCCAAGTATAAGTCAGATATATATAACTCAAAAGAAGACCCTAAAGAAATGTAAATGGAGGATTTTATTATGATGCAATATGCAAACGGTTTTTCTTGTGCTTTGAGTGCAGATAGTGGAGAACTTATTATAAGATTTCTTCAACAGTCACCTGTATTCAAAGAAGATGGTTCTACTGAAGAATCAAAAATCAATGAGGTTACTGAAATTATTATGCCAAATAATGTTGCTAAACAATTAGCATATGCACTTGATAGTTTAGCCAATTCTGAATCTGAGCATTAATTATATCGAAGTTACAATACAAATGAAATCTGAGGACGGAACGGGCAGCCGTCACCCTAGTTGGAGATGTGGGAATGTCACCCCACCTATTTCATTTGTTAGTAAGGTGGTAGCTTCGGTTACCACCTTTTTATTTGACTTTATAATATGTAAATGGTAAAATGAATCCAGATGATCGTTATTTAAAATGACTGGCGAAAATCCCTCTTACCATTTATATGGAAAGAGGGATTTTTTCCTTTATATTGACTTAGCTGCAACTTTATATTATTATATATCTCAAGAAGATATGGCTAACTTGTTTGGCTGTGAATAGAGGACTTGAGATATATGGCATCTCAGGTCCTCTATTTGCATTATATAAATAAAAGCCCCTGTGCTACCAACACAAGAGCTTTTACCACGATACTTACATAAGCTGTGCTTATGATATAATACCGCCTTCGACAAGCCATATTATATCATTCATAGCACCGCTTTTGCAAGTAGGTGTTATTTTTGTACCCATTTTTGAGTTACATAACTAAAACTTACATATACTTTACAGAAAGGATGATTAATATGGTATCTTTTGACAGCATTATTATCTATCTTAGAAAGTCCCGCTCTGATGATCCGGCGCAGACTGTTGAAGAAGTACTTGCAAAGCACGAACGTATACTGCAAGACTATTGTATGAAAGAGTATGGCAAAGCTATACCGGAGAAACGCATATACAGGGAAGTTGTCTCTGGAGAAACTATACAGGACAGACCTGTTATGCAGAAGCTTCTTAAGGAGCTTGAAACAGATAATATATCTGGTGTACTTATCGTAGAGCCGCAGCGATTATCAAGAGGTGACTTACAGGATTGTGGCCAAATTATCAATTCATTCAGATACACTAATACTGCAGTTATTACTCCGGGCAAAACATACAATTTATCTGATGAATATGACCGCAAGTTCTTTGAGATGGAATTAACCAGGGGAAATGATTATCTTGAATACACTAAGAAAATACTAAACAGAGGCCGTATAGCTTCTGTAAGGCAGGGTAATTATATATGCTCTGTACGTCCATATGGCTACAAGAAGATAACTTTAGGATCCGGTAAGGATAAATACCACACCTTAGAGATTATTCCAGAGGAAGCGGATGTAATAAGGCTTATGTATCATCTATATATTGATGAGAATATGGGATTTACTAACATAGCAAGAACACTTGATAGCTTGCATATAAAGCCTCTTAAGTCTGATAACTGGTCTGCTGCCACTATCAGAGATATGATAGACAATCCCATATACATAGGCAAGGTTGTCTGGAACAGCCGCAAAGTTGTAAAGAAGTGGGAAAACGAACAGATAACGAAGGTACGTCCACGCAACAAAGGTGATGATGTTATATGTGTAGATGGCAGACACGAAGCAATAATAGATGAACATACCTTTGAAGCAGCCAGAAACAAAAGAGGCCTTACTCCTTCGGTTAAGAAGTTCAAGGAGCTGCGCAACCCTCTTGCTGGTCTTCTCTTCTGCGGTACGTGCGGCCACGGTATGTCTATGAAGAAATATGTTGATAAGAGAAGCCACACAGGAAAAGTCACTACTATTATGCTCTGCAACCAGCAGGCTATATGCCACACCAAGTCAGCACAATATGAAGACATTTTGGCCAAGATTAAAATATCTCTTGCCAACGCTATATCTGATTTTGAGATAAAGCTTAAAGAACAGGAAAATAATAATATTGATATGCACGAACTCCGCATAGCAAGTCTTGAAGATGAGCTTAACAAGTTATACAACAAGGATGTAAGACAGAAGGATGCATATGAGGATGGCATATACACCAAGGAAGAATATATTGAACGTAATTCCAAGCTTCAGGAACGTATTCTTAATGTGAAGGAAGAGATTGCTGATGAAAAGAATAACATTCCAGTTAAGATTGACTATGAGGATAAGATAATGACCTTTAAAGACTGTCTTAGTTCGCTTGATGATTCTGACGTATCTGCAGCGGATAAGAATGTTCTTTTAAAGAGCTGCATTGATAAGATTATCTACTATAACGATATGCCATCTAAGCCAGGAATAGGAAGATACATAGAGAATTCTTTCAAATTAGAGATATTCTTAAAGCTGTGAGACCGCTGTTTATGGGCATTTACTATCATATCCAAGGGTTAGGG
>DJDY01000138.1:0-140 GCA_002435585.1 Lachnospira sp. UBA5912 | reverse complement strand
AGAGCTTAACCATCTTGAAATGGTCAGCGTTATGGTTCATCAGCTTACAAGAAATCTTACTATGGAACAGATTAAAGGAACACCTTTTGAAGCATATTATGTGGATCATACGACAGCAGTATGGCCACAGGCAGCTGGAG
>DJDY01000083.1 GCA_002435585.1 Lachnospira sp. UBA5912 | reverse complement strand
ACAATGTATATGAAAGAACCATATGAATCCTGTATGTGGAATATAGACGGAGAGAATATTACGTGGCTTTCACGTGAGCACGCTATGGTACTTATAGGCTATACACAGAGTACATACATTATGGCAGATCCGTTAAGAGGCATATGTGAATACGATAAAGAACTTGTAGAAACACGATATAAAAGTATGGGAAAGCAGGCAATAGTTATATATTAATATATGAGATTTAATGATTAATGTGAAGGTTAATAATTAATATTTAACGTTAATAATTGATATATAAAGTGAGAGTGTCAGCCATTTATTACCACATATACATTTTATAAATCATCACAGTCGGGGAATACTTCCATTATGGAGGTGATGAGTGTGTACCCAGCGTATGATGGTGATAAAGATTATGATTATGACACAGCCCGGTATACGTTTCCTCATAGAAAACGCACTTATAATGAGGAAGATAACAGCGAAGAATATTTTGAGAACGCAGTATATGAGGACAATGTGAACTTCTCATCTATGGAAGATTACGAAGACTTTCTTATATGGGGAACTGATAATAAAGACCAGTTCATATAAACAGATTATAAAAGATTTATTAATCTTTTAAGCTTCAATTGACTACAGTTTTACAGATGTTATATGATAAGCGAAACGTAAGGAATTTATTGTCTGTGCGTTTCGCTTATTTTTATGTAATAGAATACAGCGTAAGCTGTAATTAATATTGTACGCAGAAATGAGGAGTAGTATGTACGGTTATGTTGTTGTTAATAAGCCTGAGCTTAAGATAAAAGAATATGATATGTATCGTTCATACTATTGCGGACTGTGCGAGGAGCTGCTTTCAGATTATGGCGTTAATGGACAGATATCTATAAGCTATGATATGACATTTCTGCTTGTACTGCTTACAGGGCTGTATGAGCCGCATACAAGATATAAGGAAGCAAGATGTATTGCACACCCTGTTCATAAGCACCCGGTAAGGCGCAATGGGATTTCGGCATATGTTGCGGATATGAATGTCCTTATGACTTATTACAAATGTGTTGATGACTGGCAGGATGACAAGAAGATTATGAAGAAGCTTCTCGCCTCGTCTTTGACTAATAAGGTTAAGAGGATTGAGAAAGCATATCCACAAAAAGCACATATTATTAAGGCGGCACTTGATAGAATGAGTGAGCTTGAGAATAATAATGAGAGCAATATTGACCTGCCTGCAGAACAATTTGGCATAATAATGGCACAGATTTTGTGTATGAAAGATGATGAGTGGCACGATACATTAAAAGTGATGGGGAATTCGCTTGGAAGATTTATATATATTCTGGACGCGTATGATGACCTTTTGGAAGATAAGAGGAAGGGCAGATATAATGCGCTAAGAACGTATGAGAATAATAAAGATTTTGATATATTTATAGAAAATGTGTTAAAATCACATATGGCACAATTTGCCGCAGGCTTTGAGAGCCTTCCTATTATTGAGAATGTCGATTTATTAAGAAATGTAATATATTCGGGAGTCTTTACAAGATTCGAGATTGCTAAGAATAAAAGAGAACAAGTGGAGGAAGTATGACCGATCCGTATTCAGTGTTAGGTGTATCAAGAGATGCAACTGACGAAGAGATTAAAAAAGCATATAGAACATTAAGCAGAAAGTATCATCCTGATGCGAATATCAATAATCCTAATAAGGATAAGGCTGAGGAAATGTTTAAGACAATCCAGCAGGCTTATAACCAGATTATGAAGGAAAAGCAAGGTGGATATACATCATCAGCTTACAGCCAGAACAGAGGCGGTACAGGAAGCTATGGCTATGACGGAGATTATCAGAATAACCATAATGGACAGAATGGTAATGGCTATGATGATTTTGGCGGCTTCTGGGGCTTTGGACCATTTGGTTTCGGCGGCTATTATGGAGGAGGTTCTAATTCTGGATATTCAGGTGGAGCTTCTAATATGAATGGCAATGATGATACGACAGTTCATTTAAGAGCGGCGGCTAATTATATTAATAATGGTGGATATGACGAGGCACTTAATGTGCTTTCTGCCATTCAGGAAAGGGATGCCAGATGGTACTATTATAGTGCTATGGCGAACTCAGGCAAAGGTAATCAGGCAACAGCTATGGAACACGCCAGAAGAGCGGTAGAACTCGACCCTGACAATATGCAGTACCGTATGTTCTACCAGCGTATGAATAGTGGCGGTGAATGGTATTCAGGAAGGCAGCAGACATACCAGAACCCTGCTGGTGGAATGGGAAGCTGGTGTATGAAACTTATATTTGCCAACCTTATGTGCAACTGCTGTCTTGGCGGAGGTGGCTTATGCTGCCCTGGAAGATATTACTAAGCTGTTCTCCCAGTTCTTTAAGTAATCAAATAGAATATCAATCTGAACAGGTCCGGTTTCAAGGATATATCGGTGGAACTCTTTTAAGGAGAAGTCATCACCGAGATCCTGCTGGGTCTGTTTTTTAAGTTCCTCAAAACCTAAAAATCCAAGAACATATTTGCAGTAATTAGCAGGATTGGCAGTAAATGCTGTATACATCTCGTGCGCAGCCTCAGCACTGCTAAAGCCGTAATCTGTAAGGAAAGATGAAAGCTGTGCTTCAGTCCAGCCGTAATAATTCACGCCTATATCCCCTTTTGCATACAGGCAGAGTATAAGTGCATAGTTGCACTGTACTAAGGAATTAAGCAGTGTGTTATCGCCAGCATATTCATATGAATGAACCTCAACATAGGAAGCCCAGCCCTCAACATAACCGCCCGGTTTAATAACATTTCTTATCAAAGAAGGCTTAGTTGAGGCAAAATACTGTGTCTGGTATAAATGTCCAGGATATCCCTCGTGTGCCAGCGTAGGATACAAATCACTGCTGTCAGTACCAGCTGAATTAATGTATATAGAGTTGATGTCAAGATTATCAATCTGTGGCATAAAGTACATAGCAGGGCTTGCGTAGTCCTTAAGTGCTTCGGACACATAATTGATATTGTAATTGACATCACTTAAGGCTGGATAATCGTCAGTTATCTTCTTCTTTAAATCATCAATAATCTGGTCCGGCTTATCAATTCCAAAAGAAAATGTACTGAACTGGCTGTTAAGTGACGGCTCTTTTCTTAAAAGCTTCTGCATAACAATTGCATAGTTTCTTATGTAAGCGTCAAGCAAATCATCATATTCGTCAATGGATTTACTCCAACCAAGACAACTTTCCAGAAGTCCCTCAAAGTATCTTGCGCCATCAGGGTAATTACATATTCCGCCAGAATACTGGTTAGTTCCCTTGAATGATGTAAGCGTTGTTATAAGTGCGCTATAACCCGGAATTACATGGTTAATAACGGCATCTTCGTTCTGTTTTTTGTATACATTTTTTTCATCATCAGTAAGGAAAATGAGGTCGTCAACACGGGAGTTAAAAGTCCCGATAAACATACCGTCAGCATCACCAGCGGAATCAGCGATAGACTTGCAGGAGCTTATGACCTCATCAAGAAGGTCATCGCTTAGCGTATATCCCCTCACGCTTCTTAATGCCTCGAATTCCAGCAGATTATTAAAATATCCGTCCACATCACTTAGGAGCTGTATATATTCCTCAACGTCCTTTTTCTCCATAAATGTATATTCAGAAAAAAGAAGAGGAAGCTGTATCTGTATGCCGATTGTAGGAGTGAGGTCGGTGTTAAGAAGATACAGGTCGCTGTAATTAAGGGCTGTATACAGATATTTGCTTAATAAGTCATAGGTTATCTGCTGGTTTTTGGAAAGCGAAGCCTTATCAAATGCGTTAAGCTTTGTTATGTAACCGGTTATATCTGACGTATCATCAATATTATCAATATCAATACGTCCGAGCGTTATATCGTAATCATCAATTCCGTATTCGGAAGGATTTTCTAAAAGGGAGTGCAGTGAGAGTAAATCACTTGAGGCAAGCTCACGAAAAAGGCTGTCGGTAAAATCGTTGAAGCTTTCGTTATCATCTGCACTATATTGTTCATCAGCACTGTTATAGCGTGAATCAGACCTGCTAAATGGAGTGCAGGCACTAAATGAGCAGGCTGTGATTACTACTGCGCCTGTTATGGCAGCAGCTTTTTTAAAGAAAGAATGAATGTTAATTTTGTGTTTTATGTAACTGGATTTTAATGTCAGCATATATTAATCCTCATTTCTGCGGATATACCGCGTAGTCAGCTTCGTGCAGGTTCATATAAGCCCCTGATACAATATTTTCTTA
>DJDY01000149.1 GCA_002435585.1 Lachnospira sp. UBA5912 | reverse complement strand
CCTCAACCATGATGTCTGCTGATTGTTTCATGCTACGCATTACCACAATCCCACACACTATTTATTGTTTTTCTCAAAATCCCTGCTGTCCAGCACTATTGTAAAAGGACCATCATTCTCAAGTGCCACCTTCATATGAGCACCGAATTCTCCAGTCTCAACCTTTGACACTCTTTGTCTGCACAGTTCTACAAATTCTTCATATAACTCATTTGCAAGAACTGGTTCACAGGCATGTACAAAGCTTGGACGGTTACCTTTTCTGCAATCTGCATATAGAGTAAACTGGCTTACCACAAGTATTTCACCATTCACATCATTAATTGACAGATTAGTCTTTTCGTTCTCATCTGCAAATATTCTCATTTTTGCTATCTTATCTGCAAATGGTACAAGCATTTCTTTAGTGTCACCCTCACCAGCACCAAAAAGTATAAGATAACCTTTTCCGATACTTCCTATAACCTTATCATCTACACTAACACTCGCTGAATTAACTCTTTGTATAACAAATCTCATCTTTCTCTCCATATACAATCAACCAGAAAAGCTGTCAAATATAGCTTTCCAGTTATAAACATTCTGCAACTTATTTATTCTTAAGTATCACTAAGCCATCCTGTAATTCACATAGTTATCAATCAAGCAGCTTAAAACTATCAACATCAACAACCCCAAGTGTTGTAAGTCTTAATTTCGGTATAACTGGAAGACTTACAAAAGATAATGTCATAAAAGGGTCTATATTATCGTATACTCCCATATCATGTGCTATCTTTTTGGCCTGATCCATTTTTTCCTGTGCAGTTATCCCATCAAGATTACACATAAGTCCCGCTATTGGAAGTGGAAGTTCTGCTAATATCTGGCCATCACATACAACAACCATTCCACCACCTATAGTATGTATTCTCTTTATTGCACATAATATATCCTCATCATTAGTTCCGACGACAATAACATTATGCGAATCATGGGCAATACTTGTTGCAACTGCACCTTTTTTAAGTCCATATCCCTTAACATATGCCACGCCTGTATTACCCGTTGATTTGTGTCTTTCCACAACACACATTTTCAATATATCATTATCAATATCTATGCCGTTGGCATATCCCTCATCCGTTGTTATAATCTCACCGGGTACAAGTCCTATAACCTTTTGGGCTTCTTTTTTTATAATAATGTCTTCAGCCTTAATATTACCTGTATTTACCGTATCACATATGTAAGACTTATACTTCTCATACACCATACCAGAATAATCATGCATTTTTTCCGCATAATTTCCACCAATTAATCCATTATGTACAATCTGTATGCCACTCTTATATACTGAATCTATACTTACGCTGTTTACATCATCAAGAACAACCATATCAGCTATATATCCCGGTGCTATTGCACCCTTACCACGAAGATTAAAATACATGGCTGCATTATATGATGCAACTTTATATGCCAGCTCTGGACTTGCACCTGATGCTATGGCTTTTCTTATTATATGGTCTATCTGACCTTCTTTAGAAAGATCACCAGGATGCTTATCGTCTGTTACAAACATACATCTGTCACTGTACGGATACTTTATAAGTCCACAAAGATTCTTAAGATTCTTACATGCAGTTCCTTCTCTTATCATTATCCACTGTCCATGTGACAGCTTTGCCAACGCTTCACCATAAGAGGTACATTCATGGTCTGAGCTTACACCTGATGCTATGTAGGCATCAAGACTCTTTCCAGATAAGCCTGGTGCATGACCATCTACTATCTTTCCTGCACTGAGTGTTGTCTGGATCTTTTTAATAACATCACTATCTCCATTAATAACTCCAGGGTAATTCATCATCTCTGCTAAACCAAGAACTCTTCTGTTGTCCATATATTTTTCTATATCCTGGGCATTTAATACTGCTCCGGATTCATCAAACATACTCGCAGGAACACATGATGACATCATTATATATACGTCAAGCAGCAATCCATCCGTAACATCAAGTATATAATCTATTCCCTTTTTACCTAATACATTGGCTATCTCATGTGGATCTGCCACAACAGATGTTGTTCCATGTGGTAATACGATTTCTGCATACTTGTCAGGTGTAACTATAGAACTTTCAAGATGCATATGACCATCTATAAAACCTGGCACAATGTACTTTCCCTCAAGATCCGTCTCTTTCTCTCCATAATATGTGCTTACATCATCTGATATATCTTTTTTTTCGGCAATACCTGCAATAACGCCATTAGCTATAGCTATATCCGCCATCTGGAATGTATTAGTAAAAACATTAAGATAATTGGCATTTTTTAATACAATATCTGCCTTTGCCCTTCCCATTGATACATCTATAAGATGACAACGCTTACTCTCACTATCTATAATATCTGAAATTATATTCATAAGTCCTCCATTTCATTTTAATACATTATTGCTGCGACCATAAAGCACGTTTGTAAAATCCTTTTTCACATTAGTAAACCAAAAGATTACTTATTAGTTATTGTATAAATAAACGGAGCATATAGCAAGTATTATTAACAAACTATATACCCCATTATATATTACAATTACTATTTATAATTCATCTGTTTCTTTGATTTTCTATATCTTCTTTTATCTTCAAACATTTCCTTAATCACAACTGGATGAAACAGTAAAAGAAGTGGGAACAACTCAAGTCGTCCTGCCAACATATCAAATATCATAACAAGCTTGCTAAGCACATTAAAATGTGCAAAATTCTGTGTAGGACCAACAAGCTCAAGTCCTGGTCCTATATTGTTAAATGTAGCTGCAACCGCTGTAAAATTCGTTGTCAGATCCTTGCCCTCAAACGATACAAGAAATACTGACGCTACAAATATAAGAACATAGGTTATAAGATATACATTAACAGAACGTATAACCTCATGTTCGACCGGCTTTCCCTCAACCTTTATCTTTCTTACGCTCCTTGGATGAATATAAGAATTCAGTTCCTTTACCATAGTTTTTATAAGTATTACGAATCTTGAAACCTTTATACCTCCACCTGTACTTCCGGCACATGCACCTACAAACATAAGAAGAACAAGTATTGTCTTCGATGTCTGCGGCCACATGTTAAAGTCTGTCGTTGAAAATCCTGTTGTTGTTATAATTGAACCAACCTGGAAAGCGGACTTGCTGACAGCATCCCATATACCAGAACACATTGAGTATATATTTATAGTTATTATAACTATTGATGTTAATATAATACCGAAATATGCTCTTACCTCCTCCATTGACAATGCCTTTTTTATGCTGCAAAAAAGCATAAGATAATATGCATTAAAGTTAACTCCGAAAAGTATCATGAATATCGTTACTATCCACTGTATGGTTAATGAATATCCACCAATACTTGAGTTCTTAATACCAAATCCGCCTGTACCAGCAGTGCCAAATGTTGTATTCATGGCATCAAACACGGGCATCTTTGCAAGAATAAGTGCAATGAACTCTATAAGTGAAAGTCCAAGATATATAATATATAAGATTCTTGCTGTATGCTTAACCTTTGGAACAAGCTTACCTACTGATGGTCCTGGACTTTCTGCTCTCATAAGATTAATATTCGAGCCGCCACTTAAAGGTACTATTGCTATTATAAATACAAGTACTCCCATGCCACCTATCCAGTGTGAAAAACACCGCCAGGTTGTGCTGCATCGTGATACCACTTCTACATCGCTTAATATACTTGCTCCTGTTGTTGTAAAACCTGATACCATCTCAAACAAAGCATTAATAAAAGAGGGAATTTCTCCTGTTATCATAAAAGGGATAGCTCCTACCACACCCATAAGAATCCAGCTTAACGATGTCGCCACACAGCCTTCCTTAAGATATATAACATAATCCTTTGGCTTTCTCATAGTCATAAGCTGACCGAACAGAATACTTATTAGGGCAACTATTAAGTATGCCCATCCTTCTTTTTCCTGATATATAAGTGCTATGAGGCATGGAAGCGACATAAGTACACCTTCTGTTTTTAATATATAACCTAAAACATATATTACTATTGACCTGTTCATAACGTGCCTCACCTGACTATATCATTAATATCAGTAAATCCTGTGTTCTTAGTTACTATCATAACTGTAGCACCATCTTCTATCTCATCATTACCTGTTGGAATAATAATATGTCCATCATGATTGATGAATGATATAAGAACATCCTTTTTAAGCTTAAGATCCTTTATCGGTATACCTGATACCCTTGAATTTTCCTCAACTATGAACTCAATTGCCTCAACTCTTGAGTCAAACATATGATAAAGTGTCTCTATATTACTTCCCATAGAATTCTTCTTTGCACGCACATATGCAATAATTGCCTCAGAAGTTATATATTTAGGATAAACAAGACTTCCAAGATCAAGATTATTAATAACCTGCTTGTAATTAACCCTGTTAATCTTAGTAACAACTTTTGCATTAGAAACCTGCTTTGCATGAAGTGTAAGCATAATATTCTCTTCATCAATACCTGTAAGCGGAATGAATGACTGTACGGACTCAATACCCTCTTCCTTAAGTATATCAGGATCTGTACCATCACCATTTATAACTATGGCTTTAGGAAGCTTAATGCTGAGCTTCTCACAGTTTTCCCTGTCTCTTTCTATTATCTTGACAGATATTCCCATGTTAATAAGCTCTTTGGCAAGGTAGTAAGCTGCCTTGCTGCCACCTATTATCATTGTATCCTTTACCTGGTTAGTTGCCAGACCTATTGTTTTAAGGAAATTCCTTGCTATATGCCTTTCTGATACAAACGATATAACATCACCGGCTTTTATTACAAAGTCGCCATTAGGAATGTATACCTCTCCACCTCTTTCTATTGCACATATAAGTATATCATTAGTTATATTTTTACCAAGATAAGCTATGCTTAGTCCGTTGAGAATGTTATCAGAAGGGACCTTGAACTTAACAAGCTCTGCCTGTCCATGTGCGAAAGAATTCACTTCAAGCGCTGTTGGAAGATAAAGTATACGTGCAACTTCCTTCGCAGCCTCAAGCTCTGGATTAATAATAAGTGCAAGACCAAGCTTTTCTCTAAGATAACCTGTTTCTTCACTGTAATCAGGTGTCCTGACTCTTGCTATAGCTGCACAGTTACCAACTCTCTTAGCTACTGTACAACATAACAGATTAAGCTCGTCCGAATCTGTAACTGCTATTATAAGGTCAGATTCTTCTATTCCTGCCTCCATCTGTGTAGAATAGCTTGCACCATTGCCTACTATTCCCATAACATCATACATATTGGTAATATCCTGAATACGTTCAGACTTCTTATCAATAACTGTTATATCATGTCCCTCTTTACTGAGCTGCTCAACAAGTGTTGTACCTACCTTACCACAACCAACTATTATGATATTAAGACCATTTTCCTTCTTACTTAATTTAAACATACCAATCCTCACTTCTGCACACATCTTTTACGCATAATAATCCTCATTTCTGCGCAGGTTTTGCGCATAACGAGCTTGTGTCAAGTACGCGCAGACACAAATCCCGAATGTGAATTCTTTTTCACACTAAGCTTGTATTAAAGCACAAATCTTATGTAAATATACCTATTATAAAGCTTTCTTTATAGCCTCAAAAAGATCATCATATTCTTCAAAAGCTTCAATCTGTGGATAACCCTTCTTTATCTGTTCTGTACTTCTGAAAAGGAAACCAGCCTTACTTGCCTGTATCATGCCAAGATCATTATGGCTGTCACCACTTGCTATTGTGTCAAAACCAACTGACTGAAGTGCTTTTACTGTTGATAACTTAGACTGTTCACAACGCATCTTAAAGCCTGTTATAGTTCCGTCCTTATCAACCTCAAGTGTATTACAGAATATTGTAGGCCATCCTAACTTCTTCATAAGTGGTGCTGCAAACTGTGTAAATGTATCGCTTATAATAATTACCTGTGTTGTCTCACGTAACTTATCAAGGAATTCCTTAGCACCTGGAAGTGGATCAATCTTTGCAATAGTTTCCTGAATCTCTTTAAGTCCAAGTCCATGTTCCTTTAATATGCCAAGTCTCCAGTTCATAAGCTTATCATAATCAGGTTCATCTCTTGTCGTTCTTTTAAGTTCAGGAATACCACTTTCTTTAGCAAATGCTATCCATATCTCTGGAACTAATACTCCCTCAAGATCTAAACATACAATATTCATACTCATTTTAATCCTCATTTCTGTGCACTTTACCTTGATAACCTGTTATGTCAGATGCACACCGGCATAACACTAACTATTCAGTTCTTTATATCATTATTTGACTGAACTTTCCTGATATATCGTAATTAACGCTATTATATAGCCATGTCAATCGCTAAATTATAGCATACTTTATATAATCTTACAAAGATTTATACTAATATGTTTTATTTATTTTTCTCATGTGCTGCAACTAATTCAAGTTTATCAGGTATCTTAATATGCTGTGGACAGTTCTTTTCACACCTGTGACACTTGATGCAATCCGATGCCCTTCCTCTTCCCATAGTTAACCTTCCGTGATACATATTGGAGAAATTATTATTAATACAATAATTATTGTAAAGTCCAAACAATCCGGGAATATTGATATTCTTAGGACATACCTCCATGCAATAGCCGCATGAAGTACATGGTATAGATATCCTGTTATTAATAATATCAATTATCTTACTTATAAGCTCCTGTTCTTTCTCATTAAGTGGTTCAGGATCATCCATAATATTGATATTATCTTTAACCTGACAAAGATTACTCATGCCACTTAATACCATAAACACTCCTGGAAGACTTGCTGCGAATCTTAGCGCATATGATGCACAAGATGCATTATGATTATATTCTTTAAGCAGATTAACTGCCTCTTCTGGAAGATTAGCAAGCGTTCCTCCTTTAACAGGTTCCATGACAACTATTGGCTTGTTATGTTTTCTTGCTGTTTCATAACAGGCTCCTGACTGGATAATCTTATTGTCCCAGTCAAGATAATTAATCTGAAGCTGTACGAAATCGACCTCTGGATGCTCTGTCAGTATCTTGTCAAGCATATCTGCATCATCATGAAATGAAAAGCCGAAATTCCTGATCTTTCCCTCTTCTTTCATTCTCTTTGCAAAGTCGAATCCACCCCACTTATCAGTGTTAAAATATCTGTCTCTGCCCATATTGTGCATAAGATAATAATCAAAATATGTAACACCTGTTTTTTCAAGCTGTTTATTAAAATACAGAGGATATTCATCTCCTGACTTAACAAGAACTGTTGGCATCTTGTCAGCAAACACATAACTATCCCTGTCATATCTGTCTACAAGTGCCTCTTTTAAGGCATTCTCTGATAATTGTTCATGATAAGGAAATGCTGTATCAAAATATGTGAATCCTGCCGACATAAACGCATCTATCATTTTCTTTAACTCTTCAATATCTATGGAACTTTTATCCTGTTGATCTATTAGTGGCAGACGCATAGCACCAAAACCAAGTTTTTTCATAATAATCCTCATTTCTGCAAATGTTTTAACGCTTAATGGTTTTGTGTCAGATACACATTAATCAATTCTTTTTTCACCCCAGAAAAACAATGCTACTGTACCAGGTCCAGTATGGCTTCCTATTGTTGTTCCTATATTATTAATAAGTACTTTTCCATTGAGTTTTGGAAACTTTTCTTCAACAAGCTTTGCTACTGCCTCTGCATCCTGTCTGCATGCAGACATTGATATGTAACATTTATCAGAGTAATCAAGTCCGTTATCAGCATTCTGTACCATCTTGTTAACGGTTTCTGCTATAACCTTTTTCTTTGTACGTATCTTTTCTCTTGGTATAAGTCTTCCCTTATAATCCACATTAAGAAGAGGGCATATATTAAGAAGATTGCCGACAAATCCTGATACCTTCGATACTCTTCCTCCCTTTATAAAGAAGGTAAGGTCTGTTGTAAAAAACCAGTGATGAACTCTTAATTTATTATCCTCTATCCAGTCCTTTAACTCATCTATTCCCATACCTGCATCTCTTAAATCTGCAACCTTATCCATAAGAAGTCCATATCCTGATGATGCTGCAAGCGAATCTATAATATATATCTTTCTGTCTGGATATTCAGCCTTAAGATTATTCGCTGCAATAAGCGCAGAATTAATAGTTCCTGATATACCGGATGAGAGTGTTACATGAATTAAGTCCTTACCCTGTTTTAGAAATTCTTCAAAATATTTCTCATATTCATCAGCATTTATCTGAGAAGTCCTTGTATCAGCGCCATTAACCATAGCTTTATAGAAATCATCAAGATTCATAGACTTCCCAAGATCATCAAGATATGAAACTCCGTCAAGTTCGTAATGGAAACATATATAATGAATATCTCTTTCAAGAAAATGTTTCTCTGATAAATCAGCTGTCGAACAACATGAAATTATATAATCGCTCATATCTGTAAAACCTCCACATATTATTATAATTACAGAGTCTTCGTGCATGCACGGATCATCTCTTTATTTTTGACATTCATATGATATAATATTTTATTTTATCTGTCTATCGTATATATCATATTCATTTGAACTATTATTCACTTATATAATGTGCATATCCCAGGTAAAATTCTTTTTCTTCCAGCAGAAACCATATTTTATACTTATGCCCTTACATCATTACATTACACTTAAAATATACTTTATACATATCATACAGAATCCGTTATATATATTCTATTTTATTTTTATTATTTTATGCAAATACCATTTCTCTTGACGATATATATTTATAAATACTATAATACACTTTAGTACATCTGACATTATATTTTTTTATGATTTTTATCAGTTATTGTATGTCACATTATAATACACAGGAGATAACTGCTATGCTTACCTATTCATTCAACGACCGCAACGGCCGGAGCTTATACGA
The DNA here is from genome assembly GCA_002435585.1 of Lachnospira sp. UBA5912. Taxonomy (GTDB): domain Bacteria; phylum Bacillota; class Clostridia; order Lachnospirales; family Lachnospiraceae; genus Lachnospira. The sequence continues at coordinate 1,200 of DJDY01000149.1, read as the reverse complement.
ATATCTATATACATGTATTAAAGAAGATATCATATCTGGAAAGCTTTTGCCAGATACAAAGCTGCCATCTAAAAGAGACTTTGCAAGGAACCACGGGATAAGCGTAGTCACTGTAGAAAATGCATATGGTCAGCTTCTTGCCGAAGGTTATGTATATTCTCTTCCAAAGAAAGGCTTTTATGTATCTGACATCAACAATAATATCAGCCGGGATATTTATCCTGATACCAGTAAAAAACATACCAGTCCTGATATTAACAATATAAATATTATTCCTGATGCATATTACAAGGAAAGTTCTGATTATATCAACCTTGTGTCAAGCCATACACCACATGACAACTTTCCATTCTCAATATGGGCCAAGCTTATGCGTCATGTTCTTACATACGAGGCCGATGCAACACTAAATGTACCACCTATTGGTGGCGTTATGCAATTAAGACAGGCTATCGCCAATCACCTCTATGAATTCCGTGGCATAACTGTCAATCCTGAGCAGATTATAATAGGTGCAGGTACCGAATATCTATATGGACTTATTGTACAGCTTCTTGGCCGTAATATGACATATGGACTTGAGAATCCAAGTTCTAAAAAGATAGTTAACATCTACCAGTCACTTGGAGTTAATGTCAGTTTTCTTGATATTGATGAAGAAGGTGTAATACCAGACTGCGCCGGTCTTAACAGTTCACAGATTATCCAGATATCACCTTCACATCATTTCCCTACTGGCATTGTTACATCGATAAGCCGCCGATATGGGTTATTGCAATGGGCAAACCAATCGCCAGACAGATATATAATTGAAGATGACTATGACAGTGAATTCAGGTTGCAGGGTAAGCCTATACCATCACTTTTTTCTATAGATGCAACTAACAAAGTTATATATTTTAATACATTTACCAAAAGCCTTGCATCAACAATAAGAATAAGTTATATGGTATTGCCTGTACCTCTGCTTAAACGCTTTACAAACACTCTTGGATTCTATTCATGCACCGTTTCCAACTTTGAACAGTACACTCTTGCACACTTTATAGAAGACGGCTATCTCGACAAACACATAAACCGCATGAGAAATCACTATCGTGATATCCGCAATAAACTTATATCAGAATTAACCGAAAGTGCTATAAAAGATAAAATTCACATATACGAAGAGGATTCGGGTCTGCATTTCCTGTTAAAATA
>DJDY01000145.1:304-4715 GCA_002435585.1 Lachnospira sp. UBA5912 | reverse complement strand
GACCGCATACACACTGAACTTAACAAAATATTGAATTCACCATCTACAAGAACATATCTTCAGGATTATGTTATAACAACCAGGCAGGGAAGATTCTGTCTTCCTGTCAAAGCTGAATACAAGTCAGCTATGCCAGGTATGGTTCATGATCAGTCAGCTACTGGTTCAACACTGTTTATAGAACCCGCTGCTGTTGTTAAACTAAACAATGATATACGTGAACTTGAACTTAAGGAGCAGGCAGAGATTGATGTTATACTCGCTGATTTAAGTGGGAAAGCTGCCGAACACACGGATACACTTTTATCTGATTACAACATTCTCACACAGCTTGACTGTATATTTGCCAAAGCTCTTTTATCAAGGCACTATAATTGCAGCCGCCCAGTTATGAACACAGAAGGAAGGGTTAATATCAAGAAAGGCCGACACCCTCTTATTGAATCACACGCTGTCGTCCCTATAGATATTTATCTTGGAACTGACTTTAATCTATTAATTATAACAGGACCAAACACAGGTGGTAAAACTGTTTCATTAAAAACAGTCGGACTTCTCACACTTATGGCTCAGGCGGGACTTAACATTCCAGCCCTTGAGCACTCAGATATCGCTGTTTTTGACGAAATATTTGCTGATATAGGAGATGAACAGAGTATTGAACAAAGTCTGAGCACTTTCAGTTCACATATGACTAATACTGTAGATATCCTTAAAAAAGCTGACAGCAACAGCCTTATATTATTTGATGAGATAGGTGCTGGTACTGACCCTACAGAAGGTGCTGCACTGGCTATATCCATACTGGATAATCTGCACAGACGTGGAATCACGACTATGGCGACTACGCATTACAGTGAAATCAAAATGTATGCACTCACTACTGATGGTGTAGAAAATGCATGCTGTGAATTCGATGTTGAGTCACTACGTCCAACTTACCGACTTCTTATTGGTATTCCTGGTAAAAGTAATGCATTTGCCATATCAAAAAAACTCGGTCTGTCATCAGAAATCATTGATGATGCTGCAAAACGTCTCGACTCAGAAGATATAAGATTCGAAGACCTCGTAACCGACCTTGAACAAAGCCGTGTGACTATAGAAAAGGAGCGCGAAGAACTTGCCAGATACAAAGACCAGATAGCCTCTCTTAAGGCTGAGCTTACAAAGAAAACTGAGCGTCTTGACGAGCGTACAGACAATATCATAAGAAAAGCGAATGAAGAAGCTGCACGTATACTGCGTGATGCCAAAGAATATGCTGACAAAACAATCAATGCCATGAACAAGCATGGCATGTCAGTCAAAGAGCTTGAAAAACATCGAAGCGAAATACGTGAAAAGATGAATAAACGTCAGGAAAAACTTAAAGTTGAACCTGCAAAGATACAGACTAAAAAAGCCCATGATATATCTGAATTTAAACCAGGCATGCACGTTAAAGTCCTTACAATGAATGTAATAGGTACTGTTACACAGGTATACAAGACTAAAAATCAGGTTTCAGTACTCATAGGAAGCCTTAACACCAAGATGGACATAAAGAATCTTGCTATACTAAAGGGCTATAAGGACCCTGAGGATAACAAAACAACTATTTCTAAATCAGGCAGTGGTTCAAGCAAAATTAAAATGTCAAAGTCTTCATCAGTTTCATCTGAGATTAATCTGCTTGGTTATACTGTAGATGAAGCCGTTGCCGTACTTGATAAATATCTTGATGATGCCTATCTCGCAAAGATACCTCAGGTAAGGATTGTCCATGGCAAGGGGACTGGCGCACTACGCTCAGGAATCACTTCTTATCTTCGCGGAATACCTTATATAAAAGATTTCCGTCTTGGACAGATTGGTGAGGGCGCCGAAGGTGTAACCATCGTTACATTTAAAGACTGAAACAAGGAGAGTAATATATATGGTAGCTAAACAAAGAATCCTTATTGTTGATGATGATGAAAATATAGCAGAACTTATATCATTATATCTGACGAAAGAATGTTTTGAAACAAAAATTGTATATGATGGGGAGAGTGCGCTTGAAGCACTTCCTTCATTCAAACCCAACTTAATATTATTAGACCTCATGCTTCCTGGTATCGACGGATATCAGGTATGCAGGGAGATACGTAAAAATAATAACACTCCTATCATTATGTTATCAGCAAAAGGTGAAACATTTGATAAAGTACTTGGTCTTGAGCTGGGTGCTGATGACTATATGATTAAACCTTTTGAAACCAAAGAACTGGTTGCCCGCGTAAAGGCAGTTCTTAGGCGTTATCATCTTCCACAGACGACTGTTACACATTCTGAATCTGCCAAATGTGTAACTTACCCTGATTTGATAGTAAATCTTGATAACTATTCTGTAACATATTACAAAAAGCCTGTAGAAATGCCTCCTAAAGAACTGGAGCTTCTGTATTTTCTTGCCTCTGCTCCAAACCAGGTATTCACGAGGGAACAGCTGCTTGACAATATATGGGGATATGACTACATAGGAGACACAAGAACAGTCGATGTACATATCAAAAGAATCCGTGAAAAGATTAATGACCATGACAAATGGGCTATTGAAACAGTATGGGGTATCGGCTATAAATTCGTAACAAAATAATATACCAGTAATACATACATAAAATATAATCGTAAAGATCAGTGTAAAAAATGAATTTTTCACATACGAGATTGGTGTATGCACATTATATAGCTGTTTGTTTCTGAGCAGAACAGATAGCTTCAATCACAGATAAAACTTTATGTTTATAATCTCTTTACAACAATTGCTCAGAAATGAGGGTCTATATGAAATATAATATGCTTACAAAACAGATTTTTCTATACATAGCTGTTGCTGTAACCAGCTTCATAGCCGTTACAACTATATGCTATAAAAGAGATTATAACAAAGTATATAATTATTATTCTAACAACCTATATCAGCAGGCAACAGAAATATCTGTAGAATATGGTACTGATTTTCTTGAATCTAACCGTATGCCAGCTATAAGAACTAATCTTAGCATATTGTCACACCTTGATAATACCCGCATAATGTTTGTTGAACCTGACGGAAAAGTCCTTCTTGACACTGGATACAGCGGTAAAGCCTCACAGGATGGCTGTCTGTATGAGGTCGAAGACTTTGATTATGGAAGCCTTAACGGAGCACACTCACACTTAGGAACATTTTATGGCTTATTCAGTGAAAATGTACTAAGCGTATACTCACCTATAACAAGTGATTTTTCAATCATTGGATACGTTGTCATCAATATGCCTGAAAGCACACTAACTGACCGTGTTTATCAGACGTTTAACACTAACTACCTTACTCTTGCCATTGCCATGATACTTTCATTATCCATGCTCATACTGTATTTTGTACATATACACGCACCTATCAACGAACTTACCAAGGCTACCATCGAATACGGAAAAGGAAATCTTTCCTACCGGATACAGCCTAAGCATAATGACGAAATTGGCCGACTTGCAGCATCACTTGATTATATGGCACAGGAATTAAACGAGATGGATAAATTCCAGCAGAAATTCTTATCAAACATTTCACATGATTTCCGCTCACCCCTGACTTCGATAAAGGGTTATCTTGAGGCAATCGAAGATGGTACAATACCACCCGAAATGATTAATAAATATATTAATATCGTTCTTTTTGAAACTGACAGACTTACCAAGCTTACAAGTAATATATTAACACTCAATGAGCTTGACCCCAAGAGTGTACGGCTTGATATAGGCGTATTTGATGTTAACTCTGTTATTAAGCATACAATAGAAACTCTAGAGGGAACCTGTAAGAAAAAGAATATCAAATTCAGTCTTACATTTGCAGACAACACAGAAAATGTCAAAGCTGACAAGCAAAAAATACAACAGGTAATATATAATCTCATCGATAATGCCATCAAATTCAGCCACGATAATTCTTTTATATATGTAACTGTAAAAGAAAAAGGTGAGAAGGCACAGATATCCATAAAAGATACTGGAAGCGGCATAGCCAAAGAAGATATAGATAAAATATGGGACAGATTCTACAAGTCTGATGCCTCAAGAGGCCGTGACAAGAAAGGCTCCGGACTTGGATTATCCATTGTCAAAGAAATAATCCAGGCACACGAAGAACATATTGATGTTATAAGCACTAAAGATGTTGGTACTGAATTCATATTTACGCTTTCACTGGCACGATAAGTAATATTACTGTTTAACACAGTTAATTATTTTTGACAAACGGACACCATAAGGCATGTGAGGTATTTTAAGAATAAGGCTCCGGTCACCAGAAAGCTGATTGGATATTTCTAAGATATTCCATGTAGGTAGTGTTACCGGACACAACCGCTCATACGAAACATCCGTGTTTCGTTTTCGCTCGATT
>DJDY01000145.1:0-247 GCA_002435585.1 Lachnospira sp. UBA5912 | reverse complement strand
ACATCCATGTCAAATCGTTGCTGTATACTGTATGGAATATCTAAGAACTATCACAATCAGCTTTCAAGTGTTCCCTCCGCATTATTCCTAAAATACCTCACATGCCTTATGGCTGTCTTTGGCAGAATATAATATTAAAATTAACTATGTTAATTCAATTGGAAACTGGAGGTGCGCATACATCATAAGATGCACTTGAAGTTCAATTGTGATAGTTCTTAGACTTTTCTGTCATCCCACAGCTATC
>DJDY01000210.1 GCA_002435585.1 Lachnospira sp. UBA5912 | reverse complement strand
GAACGAAGTCCGTCAGAATATGCGATTCTTTCGATTTCCTTAACTTCGCCTGTAGCATAATCCATCTCTGTTTCAACGAATGTAAATCCGTTAATTCTTGAAATAATCTTAGCAGCATCCTTACCAAGACCATTAAGGATAACTCTAAGTGGCTTCTGTCTAACCTTGTTAGCCTTCTCTGCGATACCGATAGCACCCTCAGCAGCAGCGAATGATTCGTGACCTGCTAAGAAAGCGAAACACTCTGTATCTTCTTCAAGAAGCATCTTACCAAGGTTACCATGTCCAAGACCAACCTTTCTCTGGTCAGCAACTGAACCTGGAATACAGAATGCCTGAAGACCTTCACCGATAGCTGCGGCAGCTTCTGAAGCCTTTCTTGCACCCTTCTTTATAGCAATAGCTGCACCTACGATATAAGCCCAGCAAGCGTTTTCAAAACATATAGGCTGAATGCCCTTTACCATGTTGTATACATCTAAACCAGCATCTTTAGTAATCTTCTCAGCTTCTTCTATAGATGAGATACCATAGCTGTTAAGTACAGCGTTGATCTGGTCAATTCTTCTCTCATATGATTCAAATAATGCCATTATATTCGTCCTCCTTACTTAACCTCTTCATCTGTTCTAGGATCAATAATCTTAACTGCATCAGCAACACGGCCATACTGTCCAGCTGCCTTCTCATATGCTGTGTTAGGATCATCACCCTTCTTAATGAAGTCTGTCATCTTACCAAGGTTAACGAACTTATAACCAATAATCTGATCATCCTTATCAAGAGCGATACCTGTTACATATCCCTCTGCCATCTCTAAGTAACGTGGTCCCTTTGCAAGAGTACCATACATAGTACCAACCTGTGAACGAAGTCCCTTACCAAGATCTTCAAGACCAGCACCAACTGCTAAACCGCCCTCTGAGAAAGCGCTCTGTGTTCTACCATATACAATCTGTAAGAATAACTCTCTCATAGCTGTATTGATGGCATCACATACTAAGTCTGTATTTAAAGCTTCCATAACTGTTAAGCCTGGTAAGATTTCTGCTGCCATAGCTGCTGAATGTGTCATACCTGAACATCCGATTGTCTCAACTAATGCTTCCTGAATGATACCTTCCTTAACGTTTAATGTTAACTTACATGCACCCTGCTGAGGAGCACACCAGCCAACACCATGTGTAAAACCTGAAATGTTCTTAACTTCCTTATTCTGTACCCACTTTCCTTCTGTAGGAACTGGAGCTGCGCCATGATGAACGCCCTGTGCTACTGGACACATGTTTTCAACTTCCTGTGTATAAATCATCTTATTACTCCTTTCGTTAGTTAAGGGATTCATACATAGCGATGAACCCCTTTATCACTTGTGTTATTTTCTCACATCACAATGCTTAAGTCAATTATGATTGTGTAAAAAATATCAAAAATTATGAAAAATTACAATTATGGTATAAACATATAATAAATTACAAAGTAACTTATTATAATCAATTATTAGAGTTCGAACTTGCCAATAGCTTCTGTTAAGTGTGAAGCAATATCATCAAGTTCTACTGTAAACTGGTTAAGTGTATGCATAGTTGCATTAACCTCTTCTGCTGAAGCTGATACTTCTTCTGAAGCTGCTGCTGTTTCTGTTGATACAGAAGCTACATCTTCCATACTCTTAACAACATTCTCACGGCTTGCATCCATCTGGTCATTAAGTGATGCTATGTTATCAAGACCTTCCTTAAGTGCATTGATAGCATCTGAAATATGTCCGAAAAGTTCCTTTGCAGCATTGATTGACTTATTCTGGTCATCAATAATCTCAACACTCTCATCCATAGTCTTTTCAGCAACAACTGACTTAGCTGAGATTTCTTTAATAATCTGCTTAATCTCATCTGTTGATGACTGTGACTGTTCTGCTAACTTTCTGATTTCATCTGCGACTACTGCAAAACCTCTTCCGCTTTCACCAGCTCTTGCTGCCTCAATACTTGCGTTAAGAGAAAGAAGGTTAGTCTGCTCTGTAATCTCTGTAATTGCATCTGATATAAAGTTAATCTTCTCTATACTCTCAATCATCTCATTAACAACATTCTTTGAGAATCTTGAATTATCCTTTGACTTTTCACCTTTTTCAATAAGGTCATCAACTATTGCAATACCCTTATCACTAAGTGTCTTTGTTTCAACTGACATATCGTTTATGTCGCTTACGTATGCCTTAGTTTCGTGAAGCTTAGAAGCAAGAAGTTCTACTTCTGATGTAGCCTTCTGTGTACTTTCTGCCTGTCCCGATGCACCTATGGATACGCTCTGGATAGCTTCTGAAACCTGATTAACTGTTTCTGTAGTAGATTCACTTACCTGTGAGATCTTCTTAGATGCTGTTATAAGCACACCCGACTTTTCTTCAACACCCTTGATAAGCCCTGTCATCTGATCAGCCATAATATTATAGTTGCTCTCAACCTGACCAAGCTCATCCTTTCTCTTAACTTTTATTCTATGTGTAAGTGCACCATTTGCCATCTTATCCATAGCCACATTAATTTTCTTAAGTTCACCAGAAATTAAACGTGTTATTATAAGAGCAATTACTATGCCGATTACAAGTGCAATGAGTGCAAGTAATATTGTTGTATTTCTTATATTGTTAACAATAGACTGTGTCTCGGATTCGCTTATGAATCCCATAAGTGTCCATCCGGTAACCGCATCTTTTGATGTTACAATATGAATGTTCTGTCCATTTACCTTCTCATCGAAAGAAAAAGTTGTATCAAGCTTGTCATCTCCAAGTCCTTTTACTGTATTCCAGCATTCAAGCTTTGTAACATCATCAACATATGTATTCTTATCATTATCAACAAGAATCTTACCATCTTTATTAACAAGAATAACACATCCTGTATTAAGAAGACCTATATCCCTTACATAATTCTCAACCTCAGAGAAATCTATATTTAGACCTACGACACCATAGTTACTGTTATCTGAGTATTTTATTTCCTGTGATACAGTAAATATAGTCTTTCCAGATGTTGCATCCTTGTAAGGGTCTGAAAATACTGAATATATTGAATTTCTTGCCTTAGAACCTATGCAATCTTTATACCATGTCTGGTTAGTATCATTAACTCCACTTGTAAGCCCACCTTTATTAGTTGTCTTACCAGTATCAGGGTTTATATCTGTCCATCCATCAACTCTTAATCCTGTATTAGTAGTAAAAAATGCAAGTTCTGCACCATTAGTTACTTTTACAGATGCGACAAGAGAATCCTTGATTGCTGTTACATTAGTATCAATATCACCTCTGTCCTCAAGGTGTTTTATCTCATTCTTACGAGTAAGAAGGTCTACAGGCTGTGAAAGAGTCTTTAAATATGTTGTAAAACCTTCCTGTGCAGCATCAAGTGTCTGTTCACTTGTTACCTTAGTATTTCCGTTAACAGCTGTTCTTGTCGTATTTATAGAGCCAAATGATACAAGAATTATTGATACACATATCGCTACTACAAAAGATAATACAAGCTGAAAACCGATTCCTTTAAAATTTTTCATGTTTTTACCTCACTGTTCTTATCCTTTTTCTTTAAGAATAATCAGAACTGTACCCACAACTACTTATCACAATCTAAAGATGCTATTATTATTCCGTGCTATCGAAAATAACTATAAATACTTCTCTGATTACCAGCTTAATAGTTTTTGTGAAATGTTCACGTTTTTTTCACATAATGCTATTACATAATAGCATAAAAGATATATTTTTCAAGGGTTGTTTATATTTATCCTAAATTATTCACGCCAATG
>DJDY01000036.1 GCA_002435585.1 Lachnospira sp. UBA5912 | reverse complement strand
TACTCAATATTCTGTATCTGTTCCCTGACCTTTTCAATCTCTGTCTTAAGATCTATGGCAGCATTAGATATCTCTATGTCATTGGCCTTAGAAAGTGTTGTGTTGGCCTCTCTGTTCATCTCCTGCGCTATAAAGTCGAGCTTTCTACCTATACCGCCATCCTCCAACAGACACTGTCTTGCATGTGCTATATGACTTCTTAACCTTACAGTTTCTTCATCAACGCATATCTTATCAGCATACAATATAACCTCTGATGCTATCCGGTTCTCATCAATACTTGTATCAGCAAGCACCTCAGCCATCTTTGCCTCAAGCTTCTTTCTGTACTCACTAACTATCTGCGGACTTCTTTCTTCTATAAAGCCAACAAGTTCTTCCATATGATCAAGCTTATGTAAAAGATCTTTTTTAAGATTCTCGCCCTCTGTTATTCTTGTCTTAACGAATTCCTCACAAGCTTCTTTGACAGCCTCCTGTATAAAATTCCACAGCTCTTCTTCGTCTTCCCCCGCTTCTTCCATCGTTATTACCTCAGGGTATCTTGAAAGTGCTCCTACTGTAATATCGTTCCTTATGGCAAACTCTTCTTCCATCTGCCTGAATATATCCATATATTCCTTAGCAACGGCTGCATTGTATCTTATATTGACATTATTTTCGGAGCTGTCCTCATATGTTATAAATATATCTATTTTACCTCTTGATGCATATTTCTTTATAACATCCCTGATTCTTGCTTCAAACACATTCAGCTTCTTAGGCATCTTTATGCTTGCTTCTAAGAATCTGTGATTAACCGACTTCATCTCAACCATTATCTTACGGTTTCCACTGGCAATCTCACTTCTGCCAAATCCTGTCATACTTTTTATCATTATTAGTCCCTCATTTATTCTACTGTTTATATGTATTTTATTATACCAATTTTACATTTATTGTGCAATCGTCTTTATCTAAAGACAACTCGACAGTTTTATTTAAACGTGATATTATCATAGTAAAAATCTATACTCACTAACATACACATAGAATGGAGCAATTATGGCATTTGATGGAATAACAATATCTAATATAGTACATGATCTTAACAACACAATACTAGGCGGAAGACTTTACAAGATAGCCCAGCCAGAAAGTGATGAACTGCTTCTTACCGTAAAGACAAGTTCAGGACAGTACCGTGTCGTACTTTCTGCCAATGCTTCTCTTCCACTTGCATATATAACTGATGATAACAAACCAAGTCCGGCAACAGCACCTAACTTTGTGATGCTCTTAAGAAAACATATAAACAACGGACGTATTATCTCCGTAACACAGCCTTCCCTTGAGCGAATCATAGATATAGAGATTGAACATCTTGATGAATTAGGAGACTTATGTAAAAGGCATTTAATCACTGAATTTATGGGAAAACACAGCAATATCATATTATGTGATGACGATAATAACATACTAGACAGCATAAAACATGTATCAGCCCAGATAAGTTCTGTCCGTGAAGTACTTCCCGGAAGAAAATATTTCATACCAAACACAGCAAACAAACACAACCCGCTCGATACTGATTATGAGTGCTTCATCTCTTCTGTTCTTGCATGCCCTAAGCCACTCTCAAAGGCTTTGTGCCAGACTTATACAGGCATAAGCACTTGTATAGCGGAAGAAGCCTGTTTTCGTGCGGATATAGACAGTAACAAGCCAGCAAACTGCCTTTCTGATACAGAAAGCAAGCGTATATATAATGTATTTGACAGTATTATCAGCAATGTCAAGAATAAAACATATTTTCCTAATATAGTTTACGATAATGGTAATCCGGCGGACTTCGCAGCCGTAAAGCTTACTATGTATGATAACAGTACTCCTTACGACTCTATAAGCAAGTGTCTTATAGCTTACTACCATGAAAAGGAAGTCAGGACACGTATACATCAGAAGTCAACTGATATAAGACGTATTGTTACAACTCATCTTGAACGTTCTTATAAGAAACTTGACATACAGGAAAAACAGCTAAAGGACACAGAAAAACGTGATAAATACCGTATATATGGCGAACTTATAAACACATATGGCTATGGAATTAAAGCTGGCTCAAAGCAATTGAACGCTCTTAATTACTATACTAATGAAGAGATAACGATTCCTCTTGATGATACCTTAACGCCTATAGAAAATGCAAACAAGTACTTTGCAAGGTATAACAAGCTTAAAAGGACTTATGAAGCCGGAACAAGGCTTATTGCTGAAATTAAAGATGAGATTATGTACCTTGAGTCAATTATAAATGCCCTCGATATTGCAACAACAGAAAACGACCTTAACAATATCAAAGAAGAACTTGCTGTAACTGGTTATATTAAAAAGAACGGAAAGTCTAAAAATAAAGGCGGCTCACACAATAAGCCTATGCACTACATCTCTTCTGATGGTTTTGATATGTATGTTGGAAAAAATAATATACAGAATGACGAACTTACATTTAAATTTGCAACAGGTGGCGACTGGTGGTTTCATGCAAAACAGATGCCAGGTTCACACGTTATTGTAAAATCAGATGGAAAAGACCTTCCTGATAAAACATTTGAGGAAGCTGCTGCGCTTGCTGCATACTACTCTAAGGGACGTGACCTTGAGAAAGTCGAAGTTGATTATGTGTTAAAAAAAGAAGTAAAGAAACCCGCTGGTGCCAAACCAGGATTCGTTGTTTATTACACCAACTATTCACTTATCGCTATCGCTGATATATCTGGCATTAAGCTTGTTTCCGAATAGTAAAATCCAGATAAAATATAACAAACATGTTTTAAAAAATGGGAAATGGCATTAACTTGTTAAAATGCAATTTCCCATTTTTATTATATTTATGTCTTATATTTAATTGTTACATTAAGAATTAACCGCAGTATTTCCTTTTGACTTAAATGCTCCTGATAACAACAGCAGCACTAAAACTATTACTCCGATAACATCCGAAGCCACACATGCTGCATACATGACTGCAAGTGTCCCACTTATTCTGCAGGCAAGAATAATAAATATAATACCTATAGCAAATACAACCGCCATAACAATTCCAGTTACTCTGATATCAAGCCTGTCATTAACAGTCAATGCTATAATACTAAACACAAAAAGCACTGATATTACATACCTTATAAGATACCATGTAAATGCTGCATCTGTCATATCACATATCGTACTATCAGTTGTAAGATAACCAAATAATGCTGGCGGATTCATCCAGTATATAACCGATGCGATTATAATTATTAACGATGGCACTATTATCTCTATTACAATCCTGCTTTTTACACTCAACTTATGTATCGACTTTAACAATATAGCCACACATGTAACTATTGCAAACAATATGAGCCATGACCAGTTAAAGAATATCTTGCTTCCTATATAATAATCATTAATATATTCTGCAACCGTTCTCAGGCTTTCATCAGCTGCTGCAGTTACTAGTCTTGATAATACAAGATTTCTTATGATTTCAAGAACTATAAAACCACTAAGTGCAGGAAATATATATACAACTGCATTGTTAACCACATTCTTATCATTGTATACCTTAATATGGTTAATGGTACTGCTCTTTACCATTGCAAGTCCAAGAAGTGAAAGAATAATAATAAGAATATATGCTATAGGAAACCTGCTCATAAGGTGGACTTTCTCTATCTGTCCTATCTCTGCTTTATCCATATAAAAGCTATTGACAAATCTTATAATTCCCGTTGAACCTTCTCCTATCCTGGCAAATAAAAGATATATTCCAGTTATAAGAGAACATATATTTGCCGCAACAGCTACTCTCCCTGCCATACTGATTTTTCTGTATACAGCAACTGAAGCAACTGCAAGCAAAAGTATAGTAACTGGAAATATTATCTTATATATATTTCCAAGTCCGGCATAATAATAATAGTTATATATTGATGTATCCAGTGCCTGGCCAGCATATACATTACTATTCATCTTATTTAGTATATTCTGGAACACATGCTCTCTGGCAAACACCAGCAAAAGTATAAGATTTACAACCATGATTCCTATAAGACTCATAAGCCTTATAAAGGTAATTTCACTTTTTTTCATAATTATCCCCGTTCTTTAATTGTCCAGAACTGCAGTATCATTAATACTGCCAGTTCTGAAAATTTGCAATACTATGCCTGCACCTTTATGAATGATTTCTTACCTTTCTTAACAACCACGCCATCACCGGCAAAGAAATCCTTATCATATCTTTTACTAATATCAGATACTTTCTCGCCTGCAACAGAAGCACCACCCTGTGTAACAACTCTTCTTGCTTCTGACTTTGTAGCTGCAAGTCCTGCTGCATGAATTAATGATACCACATCAATACTTCCATCTGTGAATGCAGCATCTTCGAGCTTAACAGTTGCCATGTTAGCAGCATCACCTGATGTGAATATAGCCTTAGCAGTTTCTTCTGCCTTTTTAGCTTCTTCCTCACCATGAACCATCTTTGTAAGTTCAAATGCAAGAATTTCCTTAGCCTTATTAAGCTGTGCACCTTCCCACTTATCCATCTCATCAATCTGCTCAAGCGGTAAGAATGTAAGCATACGGATACATTTTAATACATCGGCATCAGCTACATTTCTCCAGTACTGGTAGAACTCATATGGTGAAGTCTTTTCAGGGTCAAGCCATACAGCCCCACTTACTGTCTTACCCATCTTCTTACCCTCTGAGTTAAGAAGAAGTGTTATAGTCATGGCTGATGCATCCTTGCCAAGCTTTCTTCTGATAAGTTCTGTACCACCAAGCATGTTACTCCACTGGTCATCTCCACCAAACTGAAGATTACAGCCATATTTCTGGTATAACATATAGAAATCGTAGCTCTGCATAATCATGTAGTTGAATTCAAGGAATGTAAGACCTCTTTCCATTCTCTGCTTGTAGCACTCAGCTCTTAACATATTATTAACTGAAAAGCATGCACCAACTTCTCTTAAAAGGTCAACATAATTAAGCTTTAAAAGCCAGTCAGCATTGTTTACAAATAATGCCTTATCATCTGAAAAGTCGATAAACTTGCTCATCTGCTTCTTGAAGCATTCACAGTTATGCTCAATCTGCTCTGGTGTAAGCATCTTTCTCATGTCTGTCTTACCTGATGGATCACCAATCATACCTGTACCACCACCAACTAAGGCTATAGGCTTATTTCCTGCCATCTGAAGTCTTTTCATAAAACAGAGTGCCATAAAGTGACCTACATGAAGACTGTCTGCTGTTGGGTCAAAACCAATATAAAATGTAGCCTTTCCATTGTTAATCAAATCCTTAATTAATTCTTCATCTGTTACCTGTGCAA
>DJDY01000006.1:242-4339 GCA_002435585.1 Lachnospira sp. UBA5912 | reverse complement strand
AAGCTGTACTGCCCTCTCAGGCTCATCATAATGATAATCAAGACCAATCTCACCTATTGCAACAACCTTAGGATTGCTTAATGCTTCTTGCTTAAGCCACCTTATAATATCCTCATTAAGCTTGTCATAGTCATCTGGGTGAACGCCTATAGCCGCATATATATTCTCATACTGCTTCGCAAGCTTTAAAGTCTGCCTGCACCCTTCTATGCTCGCACCGACATTTACAATAGTATCAATGTCCGTCGATAAAAGCTTATTAAGCAGTTCGTCCCTGTCCTCATCAAATGCTTCATCATCATAATGTGCGTGTGTATCAAATATTCTCATTCTTATTCTTCCCTGACTTTCCTGTCTTTCCAAGAGCAATCACCCATACAACTGACAGGATAATTCCTGCTATGCTGACAATTGCCCCCTGCCATACATAAGGCACTTTAATATTGATAACTGTTGTACCTTTCTGTATATACATAAGATTATTCTTTTTTTCAATATTCTGTGCTGTGCTGAATATGTCGTGATAAGCAAGCGCAGTATTAACATTATCCTCATTAGATGTTATTGTAAGCGTACTGCCTGTATAATCAATTGTAAGAGGAACTATCTTTCTTTGTGGCAATGTTTCCTGTGTAAGGCCTGACATATTCTCAAGCAGTCTTCCAACTGTCTTATCACCTGTCATACTGTAGAAATTCATAATGCCAAGACCACACATTATTATGTTATCATTCTTAACTGTTCCATAGAAATCAAGGCTCAGCCCATTATCGTCAACACTTCCGTATGAAGTATCAAGTCCGTCAAGATATACAGTATCCCACTCGGTATGTCCCTGTGGGAACATATCTGTATACACGCGTCCAATTCTTGTATTCATCTCTGGATAACCATTCTCGAATTTAACCGCATTACAGGTAACTCCAAGAAATGTCTGTGTATGGGTTCTCTTATCCTGTGGAATTGAGTCTGCTGAGATTATAACCTTAACTCCTGCCTCACTAAGCCTTACAATAAGCTCCTCTGCCGTCTCTTTATCATTATAAGTAAATCCGTCTAAGAATATCTCTTTATACTGCGATAACTGCTCAAATGTATAATCATCAAGATTATAAGAGTCAGTTTCTTCTACCGCTGGAAATCTTAGAGAAATTCCTGAAGCTCCACTTCCTATGCCTATAGCTTCATAAGTGCTTACAGTTCCCCAGTTGCCATTAACATCAAGATGATAAAGCCTGTAATCACCGTTGTAGTCAACAAGCTTATAGCCAACAGCATTTGACGCCTCATCAAGCTTATCAAGAGTTCCTGTGTATTTATTAAGCTGTGAAAGCCTTACAATAACTGTGTCGTTACCAAGCTCCTCACACCTGTCAAACATATAGTAAAATCTGCTTTCAGCCATAGCCTTATTAAGATTGGCTATATTAGTTGATGTGTTAGCTGCTTCCCAGCCCGCACCAAATGTAGCTGGCACTCCGTTATTCCAGTCTGCTGTAAGCCACGCACCCATAGCTCCAAGACTGCTCGCATCCATAAGTGCAAGCCTCTGTCCTGTTATGCTCTGAGTCTTTGCTATAAGCGTATAGTTCTGTGTCTGGTTAATTCTGTCTTCTGCCTCACTTGTGTCCGTCATATTTAATGATAAAATATCATCAATAAGCGATGTGTCAGATGAATTATCCTCTGATGTACTATCATACTGGCTGAACATTCCACTTAAAGATAATTTATTATCTTCTGTCAGCAGGCTTCCGCCTGTTATCATTGTAAGTGATGGCACTATATCTGCTATTAAAAGAACACACATTAAAGCCACCAAAGGCTTCTTTAATGTATCCCACTTAAGAAAGCTGTACAATATAAAGCATAATGCTATGGAAATAAATCTTAACATCCAAAGATACTGGCTTCCCGGAAGTATCTTTAATACCGGATACATAGCTGTAGTAGTACATACAAGAATGACTACCGCTGTCACAAAGCCCGTTCTTGACTTCTTATATCCTAGAAATATTCCGCATACCGCTATTATGCACGCCGCAAGTCCATAATAGAAATGGGAGTTATTGCTCTTAATTCTATCCAGAGGATTAATGGTGACAACAAGCTTCTGAAAGAAGTTAGCCATATTTTCCGAGTTATCAAGCGATGTTATTCCTCCATTAAGCGAAGCAACAAGCCATATTCCATGAACCATAAATCCAAGCAGCATGCTGACAACCACTTCCAATACTGCCCTCTTATCGCCCTTCTGGAACATATACACTATGCAGTATATAAGCACTGCCAGTGCAATCATACCAGCATAGCCAAGATGACACATTGCCATAAGTGCAAATGTAACAATAATTATAGGAATATATATTCTCTTTCTCTCTGACAAATATTCACATACAGCATATATAAATACTGGCAGGAATATCATACATAAAGACCTTGCAAGATTGCCTTCAACAAACAGCGCAAGCAGATTATTAGGCATAAAGAACCATATAAGCCCAACAAATGCACCAAGATATGGCCTGTTCATTTTCCTGCCTATTACAAGCCACGATATGCTGTTAAAAAAGCATACTGAACCTACGAATATGAGGTATCCTGCAAGCTGTCCGCCGCCTGCAATCATCTGGCATAATGCCATATAATATGCTGTAAGCGGTGCCCAGTACCGCATAATCTCCACACCGTTATACCACATAGAATTATATATAGGATACCAGTTGCCTTCCTTTATCGAATTGTATACATAATCTCCACGGAATATATGATACATAGTATCTGAACCTGTAGGGTATGCCCCATTATTCTTAACTAAGAATACAACAAGTACTGACACTGCCAGATATATTATTGGCATAAGAATTAACAGATACCACGTCTTCCTGTTCACATCATTTCTATTCATAACAGCCATCATCCTTCTGTTAAATCATCTAATACTGCATCCATAACTTCAGATAATATGATATTCTCTGTGTCTGCGTTAATTCGTGCATTTTCCTCCTGCTCTGCCATATTAACAATATAACTTCTTGTAGGAGTTTCACTCGCCTCTAATCTTGTCATCATTCCACCAATATCGTGAATTATCCTGTAGAATTCAGTTGAGAAATAATCAGTTACATTCTCAAGTGTCGGCATTATGCTGTCAAAAGGCTCTTCATCATTAAGTACCTTATTCTGGTACTTTTCAAGGAAATTGGCAATTCCCTTCTCAAATATATTAAACTCAACAAATGAGCTTCTTCCAAACTTAATATCCAGTGCGAACTCCCATGTATGTGGGTGTGTTTCGCCTTTCTTGCCATCAATAATTATGTAATGCCTCATATTAAGGTAAAATTTAATTCTATATTCCCTGTATAACTTAACTGCCATATTAATCTCCATTCCTGTATGATATTTCAAGCATATACACTGTATTTACACAGCCTTACTCTCTTTATATCTGTCCTTAAGTTTATTAATATCAGCCTCATTATTAACAAGCTGGCTGTTCTCAACTGACGAATTATCATCTACAAGTATATTAACCTTGTCCATAGCACGCTTTTCATCAATCTTAATAAATATAAGCACAAGGTCCGTCTTGCCATATTCAAATCTCAGAACATTTTTATCAAGAATATATACTGCTCTTTCTATAAACTTAACCCTGCTTTCAACATCCCTGCATTTGATATGTATAAATGTAACTGGATATATCTCCCTCTTGGTAATCTTTTCAAGAAATGGAACAATAGCCTTCTGCTTCCATAGATTATTTCTTGTATCGTGAAGGTCACTTTCCATAAGCTTCTGGTTAATCTTTGAAAGTCGCCTGTTGACCGTATCAATTGTATCCTGCTGTACGTCCATTTTGAATAACATACGTCTTATATAATAAGCCATAAGCATTGGCACCAGGACGATAATCAGAAGAAGTACCACGAATAACGTAGTCATCTGTGTCTTTACACCTAAATAGCTGTTATTATCAAGTAATGCGCTTCTCTGTGTAAGCAGGCATAATCTGTATGGCTCATTCTTATATTCAAACAGAACTCCTGAAGCAATATAATCATTGTCATTAATATTGATTGTCTTATGCACTA
>DJDY01000006.1:0-162 GCA_002435585.1 Lachnospira sp. UBA5912 | reverse complement strand
GGCACTGTCTGACATATAATATGTTGAAGCTGTAACGCCTTTATATTTATTAGTTTCTGTGACATCTTTTACAAAAAGCATTGACTGGTCCTTTGAAAATGTCCAGTAATGATTAGATGAGGCGTCCATCGTCTCAAGAATATCCTTAATAATCTGCTCATC
>DJDY01000174.1:266-7829 GCA_002435585.1 Lachnospira sp. UBA5912 | reverse complement strand
AAAACTATTTTACAGGAAGTCGTGCAGGCATCTCATAAGGAAGTTGTATATGAGATAATAGGAGAAACTGGTCCCGAACATGACAAGGACTTTATTGCTAAGGCTTATGTTGAAGGTATGTTTGAAGTGACGGCAAAAGGACACACGAAAAAGCATGCTGAGCAAAGAGCAGCCTATGAGGCACTTGTGCAGCTTAAGAAGCAGGGACGAGCATAATAATATCAGCATAATAATATCAGATCTTTGTTATATTATGTGTTGTTGTAAGAGATGTGATTAGTTGATTGACAGCTTATTTAAACAAAATATCACGCATATGTTACACGTATATAATAATTAATGGAAAAGGGATAATATATGTATTTAAAGAGTATAGAGGTTCAGGGCTTTAAGTCTTTTGCTAATAAAATAGTGTTTGACTTTCATAACGGAATTACAGGTATTGTAGGTCCTAATGGCTCTGGTAAAAGTAACGTTGCCGATGCGGTAAGATGGGTGCTTGGTGAACAGAGTGCCAAACAGCTTCGTGGTGCTAAGATGGAAGATGTCATATTTGCCGGTACGCAGAACAGAAAGCCAGTAGGCTTTGCATATGTTGCCATTACTCTTGATAACAGTGATCACGCATTGCCAGTAGAGTATGATGAGGTTACTGTGTCAAGAAGAGTATACCGCTCAGGTGAAAGTGAATATAAGATTAATGGACATGCCTGCAGACTTAAGGATGTAACAGAAATGTTCTATGATACAGGTATTGGTAAGGAAGGTTATTCAATCATAGGGCAGGGACAGATTGATAAGATTCTTAGTGGTAAACCAGATGAGAGAAGAGAGCTTTTTGATGAGGCGGCTGGTATTGTCAAGTTTAAGAGAAGAAAGGCAACTGCTATTAAGAAACTTGAGAATGAACGTAGTAATCTTGTCAGGGTTAATGATATTTTGTCTGAACTTGAGAAACAGGTAGGACCATTAAAACTCCAGTCAGAGAAGGCTAAAGAATATATTAATTATAAAACGGATTTAAAAAAGTATGATGTTAATGCATTTTTGCTTGAAACTGACAGAATAAGAAAAGAGACATCGGAACTAGATAGTAAGATTAAGATAGTTGACGATGATTTAGAAAACTCTAAGTCAGAATATGATAATACTAAGTCGGAATATGAAGAAGCAGAAAGCCAGCTTAATGCTATTAATAACCAGATAGATGAAAACAGCCAGTCTGTATCAGCACTTGAATTAGACAAGCAGAAATTCCAAGGCGAGATTAATGTGTTCACTGAACAGATTAAAACATTTACAGCTAATAAGCAGCTTCATTCTGAAAGGCTGCTTGATATAGAAAAGGGCAGGCAGGATAAACAGGATTCAGTTAATGAATTAAAAAAGCAATATGAGAGTCTTAATAAAGAACTTTCTGACTATAACAATAAGTTATCGGCTATTAATGAAACGTCTAAAGCTATTAATGATGAAATAGAAGGATTATCTGGGCAGATTGATAACAGACAGAACAGTATATATGATAATCTTACAGAGCAGTCAACTATAAAAGCTGAGAACCAGAAGTTTGTTACTATGCTTGAACAGTTAGAGATTAAGAAGTCGGAGCTCACAAGTCATATTATTAAGGGGAAAAGTGATGAAACAGCACAGAATCAGGTGATTAAGTCGCTTGAAACAGACCTTGATAACACAGTAAAACAGCTGGATGATATCAACAGTTCAATTGAGGAAAGTAACATATCAATAACACGGTTAAAGTCAGAGATAGCACAGAAAAATGGAGAACTTGACAAGCTTACACAGAATTATCACAGGGAAAAGTCACGCCTGGAATCTTTAGTTAACATAACAGAAAGATATGATGGTTATGGAAATAGTATAAGGAAAATAATGGAATTAAAGGACAGTAATCCTGGAATTCTTGGTGTTATTGCTGATATTGTAAAGGTTGAGAAGCAATATGAAACAGCTATTGAAACAGCTCTTGGAGGTACAATTCAGAATATTGTTACAGATAAGGAATCTACAGCAAAGGAACTGATAGGATATCTGAAACAGAATAAGCTTGGACGTGCTACATTTTTACCGCTAAACGCTATTCATGCAAGAAATACTCTCGAAAATGAAGCGTGTATAAAGGAAAAAGGCGTTATTGGTGTTGCAAGCAATCTTGTACGTGTATCTTTCGAGTATGAAAGTCTTGCAAAGTATCTTCTTGGAAGAATTCTTGTTGTCGATAACATCGACAATGCGCTTCTTATTGCAAGAAAATATAAGTATACATTAAGAATTGTAACACTTGAAGGTGAACAGCTTAATCCTGGTGGTTCTATGACTGGTGGTGCATTCAGAAACTCAAGTAACCTTCTTGGACGTAGAAGAGAAATAGAAGAATTAAAACAGGCAGTATCTGATACGAGCAGACAGATAACTGAGGAAAAGGTGGCTATTGCAGATTTAAGAAACCAGGTCGCAAAATACCGTGAGTCACTAGATTCTTACAATAAACTTCAGCGAGAAACTCATATAAGGAAAAATACTATAGATGTTAATCTTAAGCAGGCACATGTGAAGTTATCGGAGATAATCGCCTCATATGGAGATGACATTAAAGAACAGGCAGCTATTGATTCTGAAATAGTCAAGATAAATGAAAGCAAGAATCAGGTGAGTGGAAGCCTTAATCAGCTTGATAATGAAAATGAAGCTGCAAGAAAGGAAATAGAAAATCTTGGAAAAACACTTGAGGCTAAAAAGACAGAGGAAGCTTCAATAGCACTTAAGATAGAGAATCTTAAGATATCTCATTCATCTATAGAACAGAAAGCTGCATTTATTAATGAAAATATAGACAGACTTTCTAATGAGCTCAAGAATCTTGAAGAAGAAAAAATATCTATAGAAGAAAAAATTGGCGAAACAGCCGTTATGGTATCTTCTAAGAAAGAAGAAATTGAATCTGTTAAGAATTCTATAGAAGCTGCTGGTAATAAAATAGCTGATATAAATACGAAACTGGATGAATTAAAAGCTGCTAAGGAAAAGGTAAATGCAAGCCATAAAGAATTCTTTAAGAAGAGAGAAGAGCTTAATGAAAAAATAATGCTTCTTGAAAAGGAAAGCATGAGACTTCATAATCAATATGATAAGTTAGAGGAAACTTACGATTCACTTGTTGATTATATGTGGAATGAATATGAGCTTACATACAGCTATGCTCTTGAACTAAGGAGCGATGAGCTTACTAATATCAATGATATAAGAAAACAGATTAATATATTGAAGGCATCTATTAAGAAGCTTGGTGATGTCAATGTAAACGCTATTGAGGAGTATAAGTCAGTAAGCGAAAGATATGAGTTCATGAAAACACAACATGATGATATGATTGAGGCAGAAGAATCGCTTATGAAGGTTATTGCTGAACTCGATGAGGGCATGAGGACACAGTTTACTGCCAAGTTTGAAGAAATAAAGGTTGAATTTGATAAGGTGTTTAAGGAACTTTTCGGAGGTGGTCGTGGAACTATCGAACTTGTTGAAGGAGAAGATATTCTTGAAGCAGGAATTCTTATAATATCACAGCCACCAGGAAAGAAACTTCAGAATATGATGCAGTTGTCTGGTGGTGAAAAAGCACTTACTGCTATAGCGCTTCTTTTTGCAATACAGAACCTTAAGCCATCACCATTCTGTCTTCTTGATGAAATAGAGGCTGCGCTGGACGATTCCAATGTAGGCAGATATGCGAACTATCTTCACAAGCTTACAAAGCATACACAGTTTATTGTTATCACACACAGACGTGGTACAATGTCGGCCGCTGACAGATTATATGGTATAACCATGCAGGAAAAGGGTGTATCTACACTTGTATCAGTTGATCTTATAGAGAATGATCTTAATGATAAGAAGAAAGAATAATATAATGCGTAGGATTGCGGAAATACGCAACACAAAACAATCAACAGGCATCAAAGTTAAGTAAGATAGAACATTTATTTAACATAAGAAAGCAAAATGATGTAATTTGATACAATTCTGATATTGATATATGCAGTAATTAAAAAAGGAGGCTATATATGGGACTTTTTAGTAAATTAAAAGAGGGCCTTACAAAGACACGTGATAATATCGTGTCAGGCATTGATAATATATTTAGTGGATTTTCTTCAATAGATGATGATTTCTATGAAGAACTTGAAGAAACACTTATTATGGGCGATATCGGTGTAAGAGCAACGGATGAGATTATAGAGGAACTTAAAGTAAAGGTTAAGGAGAATAAGATTAAGGATCCCAAGGATTGTAAACAGCTGCTTATTGATACAATCCGTGAGAAAATGGATCTTGGACCTAATGCATATGATTTTGAAAACAAGAAGTCAATTGTTATGCTTATAGGAGTTAATGGTGTAGGTAAAACTACATCTGTAGGTAAGCTTGCCGGACATTTAAAGGCACAGAATAAGAAGGTTATTATGGCTGCTGCTGATACATTCAGAGCTGCTGCTATAGAACAGCTTACAGAATGGTCTAACAGGGTTGGCGTGGATATTATTGCACAGAGCGAAGGTTCAGACCCTGCTGCAGTAATATATGATTCAATAGCTGCAGCAAAGGCAAGGCATGCGGACGTGTTGTTATGTGATACAGCAGGAAGACTTCAGAACAAAAAGAATCTTATGGAAGAATTAAGAAAAATTGACCGTGTTATTGAAAGGGAATATCCAGATGCGTACAGAGAAAACCTTATAGTACTAGATGCAACAACAGGCCAGAATGCACTTTCACAGTTAAGGGAATTCAATGATGTAACTGATATTACTGGTATTATTCTTACTAAGATGGATGGAACAGCCAAGGGTGGTATTGCAGTTGCTATTCAGGCTGAGTTCGGAATACCAGTCAAGTATGTCGGCGTTGGTGAGACGGTTGAAGACTTACAGAAGTTTGACTCAGATACATTTGTTAATGCATTGTTTGACGTTAAAAAGGATGAAGATGAAGAAGAATAAACTACTTTATATCTTATTTTATCTGATTGTATTTTATCCGATTGAAAAAAATAACTTGAATGATTACGATAATAGGAATAATATATATGATATGCAGCGGTGATTTATTATAATAATAATTGGTTGTATTATTTATTGTAACAAATAATCACCAATGTTATCATTAACTAATGATAATCATATTATAAATCAATTACAGTTATATTAGAAATTAGGGAAAGGAAAGGACTGCTCGTTAAGAATTATTTATTGATATATAATTAATACTTGATTTAAGTAATGTATATTATGTTTTTCTTATTGCGGCAGTGCTGTATAAGTAACATGGAAGAATTAACACTTAAGAAATTCGAAGAAGCTGCTGAAAAGGTTAAGGAGGCAACACTTCCAACTAACCTTGTATACAGCGAATATTTTAGTAACCAGACAGGCAACAAAGTATACTTAAAGCCTGAGAATATGCAGTACACAGGTGCTTACAAAGTACGTGGAGCATATTATAAGATAAGTACTATGTCAGAAGAAGCCCGTAAGAAGGGACTTATAACAGCTTCTGCAGGTAATCACGCACAGGGTGTTGCATTTGCAGCTAAGAAGTATGGCGTTAAGGCAACAGTAGTTATGCCAACAACAACACCACTTATAAAGGTAAACAGAACAAAAGGTTACGGTGCAGAAGTAGTATTACATGGTGATGTTTATGATGAAGCATGTGAGTATGCGCTTAAGTTAGCAGAAGAAAAAGGACTTACATTCGTACATCCTTTTGATGACCTTGATGTAGCAACAGGTCAGGGTTCTATCGCTATGGAGATTATAAAGGAACTTCCAACAGTTGATTACATACTTGTACCAGTAGGTGGTGGCGGACTTGCCACAGGTGTATCTACACTTGCCAAGCTTCTTAATCCTAATATCAAGGTTATCGGTGTTGAACCAGCAGGTGCTAACTGCCTTCAGGCTTCTATAAAGGCTGGAAAGGTAACAACACTTCCAACAGTAAGCACAATAGCAGATGGTACAGCAGTTAAGACACCAGGAAGTAAGTTATTCCCATATCTTCAGAAGAATCTTGACGATATAATTACAGTTCCTGATGAAGATTTGATTGTATCATTCCTTGATATGGTTGAGAACCACAAGATGATAGTTGAAAACTCAGGTCTTCTTACAGTTGCAGCATTAAAGCAGCTTAAGGTAAAGGATAAGAAGATTGTATCTATTCTTTCAGGTGGTAATATGGATGTCATAACTATGTCATCTGTAGTGCAGCAGGGTCTCGTACAAAGAAGCAGAATCTTTACAGTATCTGTACTTCTTCCAGATAAGCCAGGCGAACTTGTAAAGGTTGCAAAGATAATAGCAGATGCCAATGGTAACGTAATCAAGCTTGATCACAACCAGTTTGTAAGTATCAACAGAAAGGCTACTGTTGAGTTAAGAATTACTATTGAAGCATTTGGACATGAACATAAAGACCAGATTGTATCTGAGCTTGAAAAGAATGGATTAAGACCTAGATTAGTTAAGGTTAATATCTAAGTAAATATAAGAAGCTGTTGCATTAAGAATTATTTATGCAACATATAGATTAGCTGTAATTTTTATATCTATATATGGTGTGATTTTTCTTATTGCAACATACTCTTTTTGCATGGCTTTTAACATCAGCAAAGTGATTTTTTTGAAAGTTTTTGAAAGTGTCAAGTAAAAGTACTTGACACTTTTTTTATACCATGATATTATACTCAAGTCTTAAGAATATTTATGAACTGGAAAGTTAAGGTGCATTGTGGAACGTATTGTAGAACAGACATTGTTATATGATTTTTATGGGGAGCTGCTTAATGAACATCAGAGAGGTGTTTATGAGGATGCCGTGTTCAACGATTTATCCTTAAGTGAAATAGCAGATGAATATGGAATATCAAGACAGGGGGTTCATGATCTTATAAAAAGAGTATCGAACACACTTGAAGGATATGAATCGAAGCTTCATCTTGTTGAAAAGTTTATGGATACGAAAGCTAAGATTACAAGGATAGACGAGCTTGTTGATGCTTATATCAAGGATGAAGATATGAGTTACATTCACGAGATTAAGAAACTATCTAAAGAAATTATCGAAGATTATTAATCATACATTGGAGGTCATTTATGGCATTTGACAGTCTTTCAGATAAACTTCAGAATATATTTAAGAATCTTCGAGGTAAAGGTCGTCTTTCTGAAGCTGATGTTAAGGCAGCACTTAAGGAAGTTAAGATGGCATTACTTGAAGCAGATGTTAACTTTAAAGTTGTTAAGAACTTTATCAAGTCAGTAGAGGAACGTGCTATCGGACAGGATGTTATGTCAAGTCTTACACCTGGTCAGATGGTTATCAAGATTGTTAACGAAGAAATGATATCTCTTATGGGTTCGGAAACTACTGAGATAAAGTTAAAGTCTGGTAATGAGATTACTGTTATTATGATGGCAGGTCTTCAGGGTGCCGGTAAGACAACGACTACGGCAAAGCTTGCCGGAAAGTTCAAGC
>DJDY01000174.1:0-159 GCA_002435585.1 Lachnospira sp. UBA5912 | reverse complement strand
ACTATCAATGGTAATAAGCAGGGTGTTGAAGTGTTCTCTATGGGAACAGGCCATAATCCGGTTGATATTGCAAAGGCATCTATAAAGCATGCAAAGGATAATAATTTTAACATTGTTATTCTGGATACTGCTGGTCGTCTTCATGTTGATGAGAATATG
>DJDY01000056.1 GCA_002435585.1 Lachnospira sp. UBA5912 | reverse complement strand
AACTGTGCTAAACAGTAATATTACTTCGCGTAAGCATCCACGCCGTCACCACTGCTACAGCAGGAACTGTCAGTATAACTCCTATGCTTCCTGATACTCCCTGCATAATCTCTATCCCTATATTATATGAATTAATAATCTGCCTGAATGGAAGATTGTACGCATAGTTAATAACAAGCTCACTCACCGCGCTTCCAACAAATGCCAGGATAAGTGTATTAGACATAGTACCCATCATATCACGACCAACATTCATACCACTTTTAAACAATTCCAGACAACCAAGCTGTGGGGCTTTCTCATGAATTTCACTTATTGCAGATGAAACCGACATGGCAACATCCATAACTGCACCTAATGATGCTATTAGAATTCCTGAAAACAGCAGACCCCCTATCTGTATATTAGTTATCTGTCCTACATAAGCAAGTGTTTCTATGTTTGATACATTATATCCGTCTATATCTGCCACACTTCCAAACGTCCATGCAGATAATCCTGCAAGAAGCACACCTATAACCGTTCCGGCTATTGCACATACAGTTTTTATGGTAAAGCCACTGATAAGATACATTGTAACTATTGTTGTTATGATTGTTATTATTACGGCAGCCCAGAATGGAGAAAAGCCTCTATATATAAGCGGTATGTATATCATAAATATTGACACGAACGTAAACACGAGCCCTACAACTGATTTAACACCATTCTTTCCACCTATTATACATATGAGTAATAAAAATATTCCTACAAATGCAGCAACTGACACGATTCTATCCTTTGAATATACTGAAACATTCTTTGAATTGCCTGATACACTCATATGTACCACTACCGAATCCCCCTTTTTACATACTGCCCCGAAGAGGTTTCCTTCAGCACTTGTAGCATCTACTATTTCACCTTTATATTCTCCGGATGTAAGCTGCACCTTTAACATCTGGTATCCGACCCTTATTCCGTCAGGTGACAGATTATCCTCTACCACCTCGATTACTCTGGCATTCTCATATGAATAACCCAGCGTTGTTACTATTGGTTCTTTATCTGTAACCTTCAGTCTGTCTGCCGCAAATATAAATACTGCCAGGCATACAAGAACTATCACTACCCTTATAATTACATGTTTCTTATCTGACATATTTTATTATGTTCCTTTTATGCTCATTTCTTTATAACAATCTTCATTTTTTCACATGGCGGACTATTGTTTTGTTAATTTATTCTTTTTCTTTCTATCTACGAGTATTACACCAGCTGCACCTGCCATTGATAATCCTGCCACTGTGTACCATACAGCTGCTTTGGACGAATCCCCAGTCTTAACTGTATTTCCAGAAGCTGTATCTTTTCCAGAAGCATTTCCTGATGAACTACCGGAATCTGAATTTTCTATATTGCCAGCTGCTGCATTATTATCACTGGTATCATCTGATGCTGCATTATTGCCAGAATCTGTTGTGCTGCCTGTACCATTAGCTTTATCAGAATCTGCACCATTTCCAGTATTATTTCCAGTGTTATCTGTGTTGCTATCACTCTTATTTTCCACAAGCTTAAGTCCCCTGACTGCATCCTGCAGTGATGTTACCGCACTTGCTATATCTGTTTTTGTACTTTCTTCGTTATCAACAATCGCCTTTGCTGCTGATATGGTATCCTCAAGAATTTTTAAAGAATCATCTGTATAATTACCTGCTTCTTTTGCTGCCGTATAAGCCGTATCTGCCTTTGCAAGTTCTTCTGTAAGGGCTGTCTTATCTGCCTGCTTTACGATTGTATATGCTGTAGATATTCCACCATCAGCCACAAGCTCCTCACTTGTTGCTGCATCATAAGTCTTTACAGTAAGAGTTGTATCGGTTATATCAATAACAGAGTATGTTGGTCTCCAGCTCTGGCATCTTGCTGCTATATAGTCCTGTTGTGTACCTATAAGCTGATAATATTTACTGCCAGTTGCCGAATTGGCTTCAAAATAAACTGTTCCCTCAGGATCTACAACCTTGCTTGAATCTTCCTTTCCAGACTTAAGATTGTAGCAGTTATTATCATTAATATATGCAAAAAACTGCTCTTTATCTGATGCTGATGGTGCCTTTGTATATGAATTATGCTCAGAACCATCTGTTGATATCTGATATGTTCTTGAATATGTGTGGTCATGTCCCTGAAGAACTGCATCTATATCATATTTATCTATAACAGGTGTAAGCTGTGTACGAAGGACTATTCCATCTGAATCAGAATGGTCATAACCTGATCCATATATATCCTGGTGGAACATAAGAATTCTCCATCTGGCATCCGGATTCTTCCCAGTTGCCTCTTTTATAACATTCTCATGAGTTGAAACATTATAGTTGTTAGTGTCAATGCTTATGAATAATGTATTGCCATATGTAAAGTAATAATCTGTACCAGCTGCTGTTCTGTCACCGCTTGACTGCTTATTAGGATAGTTAAAATGGTTTGAATAATTAACAGAACCAGAGTCATGGTTACCGATTGTTGTTGCTACCGGAAGGCTTCTAAGTACGGATGGATTAAGAAAACCAGCATACTCTATCTGCTGCTCAAGTGCATCTGCCTCCTTTGAAAGACTTCCCGACTGATTAATCTGGTCGCCTGCCGACATAATAAAGCTTAAACCTGGAAACTTCTTGACAGCATTGTTAAGTGTATGGTACCAGTTATAAGAATCGTTCATTGCATAGTACTCTTTATTCTGATTACCCAGCTGATTGGTTGATGCACCTATCTGTGGATCTCCAACATACATTATAGAAAAACTGTCTGTTGATTGTGTCTTATAATCATATGTATCAGACCATGCACCATTAACATAATACTGGTACTTATAAGAAGTATTCTCTGTAAGTCCTGTTATTGTTACCTTACATGGATATAAAGTGTAAGTAGTCTCACCATCCTTAACTGTCTGGACATCAGTGCTTGATGACTGTATACCTTCAAATGTCTTAATCTCATTACCTGATGCATCCATAAGTTTGATCTTAGGTGTCTCTCCCTTTGTTGTTGAACACCATCCGGCATTAAGCATAGTGGCATCCTCACCTGGAGTTAATGCTATCTGACAGAAGTTAGTTCTTACGCTCTCCCACTTTGTCTTCCATTCCGCCCATTCTGTGCTGTTAGCATATACATTGGACTTAACATTATGTGCCGAAGTTTCACCTGGTTTACCATTGGCATCCTTCTTTTCATCCTCTACATAACAGGCATCCTTTACCTCTGTTTCTTCATCAGACGATTCTGCTGCCGCATTGTTCCAGGCTGCCCTCTGTGAACTTCTTGCCCAGGCTTCTGTTGTTCCCATAGCAAGACTTGCTACCATCATAGCTGTAAGTGTTGCCGCCGCAACTTTCTTCATTCTTCTCATATCTTCCTCCTGATATTACGTCTTATTAACAATATGCTGTATAAGATACATTTCATTTCCAACACAATACAATTCCCATCATGAAATGCTTCCTACAACATAAAAACAGCAATCTCCGGTTAATAATGCATCTTTCAGACTGCTATACGTATTCTGCAGACTGGTAAAAACACTTATTAATCTAAGATTGCCTATAATATAATGAATATTGTTAAAATCTATATGCTTTTCTACGTAAAATACCCGTAAAGAATTCTTAATCTCTTGTAATATAAGGTATGGTATGGCTCTAGCCACTGCAATTACCTATGATTATCCCACTATAAAATGTCTTTAATATGTCTTCATATGAAGCTCCTTCTTTTGCCATATTCTGTGCTGTGTATACACTTACACCATAACCATCACCAACACCAGTTGTTGTTACTTTCACCCCACTGTCCATATATTCCAGCTTATAATCCGGCGAATTAAGTCCAAGAATCCTTGCAAATGCACTGCCCGTCATAACCATATTACCAACCTGCATCTTAGACACATATCCATCCCTGTTTGCAGATACAATCTGAACCTGCTTATCGAGTCCTTTTTTATCCAGTGCCAGTCCATTATAAGCCCTTTCAAATGCGTTGACAAAATCTTTACAGCTTATAGTCTTAACAACAAGGTATTCTTCTGCTTCTTTGTCCTTAGGACACTCAACTACTGCAAGATAAGAATAATTGTCACCAAGCATATCACATCCTGACAATGTTGAACCCGCCGTTATATATGTATATCTTGCATCTATGTACTGCCCATTATAGCTTATGACCATACCTCTGGTTGCAGCCACACAGTCAGTTACAAGATTATAATTATCTGAGTATTCCCTGCCCCATTTTTTCTTCATCTGATTCGTTGTAAGATATGTCATCCCAAGCTGCCCGCTATCCATATTCATCTTCTCTCCCATCATACGGTATATATCTGTTCTTATCATGATACTTTCCGCTTTAAGAAGCTCCACCTCATCGCCCATATATAACCTGTCGGCAAGAACCATTGAAACAAACTTATCCACTTCAACTGTCTGCGATGCATTTTTATAATTAACAGTTATGGTTTTTCCATCTGCTGCCTCTTCAGTTATAACCATATCAACAACACCTGTAAGCTTCATTGTAATAATTGCCGGTACTAACAAATAAATGGCGATAAATATCATTACCGCCATACATCTTCTTACTATATTTCTGGCAGTTTCTTTATTATCTGCCATTAATGAATAATCATCTGTTCCATATGCATATCCGATATCGCTTCTAATTTTTCTATATTTACTATCAGTTCGTTTATTCTGGTTATATTCATTTCCGATATCTTTCTCATAACTACTTTGATCTCTTTTATATTTGCCTGTATCATACATGGCATACCTGCCACGCTTATGTTCTGAATGCTGTTTATCAGAATACCCATATGACCGTCCCCTTAAACCAGTAAATCCACCTCTCCTTCTTTTGTTGTAATAGTCATAATCCCTGTAATCATAATCATCAGCTTCACAGCTGCTTATGACATACCCCTGTGTATCCCTTTTTCTTATTATATTATCTCTGTTTTTTATTATACTACCATCTCTTATTATATTATCTGTGCTTTTTACTATACTATTTTCTGTTTTATACCTGACATTCCCATTGTTACAATATTCTGCACGCTCATTTAGTCTTCTTGCCCTCTTATACTCCATATACTGCTTGTCTGTTGCTGCTGCATCTATCCTTTCCCCTATTAAACCGGCTGTCTTTATTATAATCCGGGGTAAAAAAAATCTATCCAGTCTCATACATTCACCTAGCCTCCTAGGTAAAGTGTATGAACACCGGATAGATATTATTCTATATATTTTATTAATACTTAATTTAACTTAACAGGTGTCTTAGTAAGCTTCCATATCTCTGTAGCATACTCTTCAATAGTTCTGTCTGATGAGAACTTACCTGCCTTGAATGAGTTAATCATAACTGTCTTAGCCCAGCCAGTCTCATCCCTATATCTCTTATCAATCTTATCCTGTGCTTCTGCATAAGAACGGAAGTCCTTAAGAATGAAGTAAGTATCTGCTCTTCTTCCTTCCTGTGAGTTAAGAAGTGAATTATAGATATCCCTGAACATCTCTGGGTCTTCCTTAGAATACTTACCATTGATAAGTTCCATAAGAACCTCCCTGATATCCTGGTCATTGTTAAAGATTTCCATAGGGTCATATCCGCCCTCATTCTCGTAGCGGATAACTTCATCAGAACGAAGACCGAATATTACAGCATTTTCCTCTCCAACCTCCTGTACTATCTCAACATTGGCACCATCCATAGTACCAAGTGTTATGGCACCATTCAGCATGAACTTCATATTACCTGTACCTGAAGCCTCCTTAGATGCTGTAGATATCTGCTCTGAAACATCTGCTGCTGCAAATATAATCTCAGCATTAGATACTCTGTAGTTCTCAATAAATACAACCTTTATCTTTCCATTGATAGACTCATCGTTATTGATTACATCTGCTACGTTGTTAATAAGCTTAATCGTCTGCTTTGCAATCTTATATCCTGCGGCCGCCTTTGCACCAAAAATAAATGTTCTAGGAACAATATCCATATCAGGATTCTTCTTAATCTCATTGTAAAGATACATAACATGAAGAATATTAAGAAGCTGTCTCTTATACTCATGAAGTCTCTTAACCTGTACATCGAATATTGAATCTGGATTGACATCTATTCCATTATGCTCCTTGATGTACTTGGCAAGTCTTATCTTATTCTTATGCTTAATCTGCATGAATTCCTGTCTTGCCTTTTCATCATTAACGTATACAAGCATCTTCTCAAGCTGCTTAAGATCTGTTATCCAGCCATCGCCTATCTTATCTGTAATCCAGTCTGCAAGAAGTGGGTTCGCATGAAGAAGGAATCTTCTCTGTGTAATACCATTCGTCTTGTTGTTAAACTTCTCTGGCATCATCTCATAGAAGTCTTTAAGTTCCTGCTTCTCTAAGATCTCTGTATGAAGCTTAGCAACACCATTAACTGAATAGCTTGCACATATAGCAAGATTAGCCATCTTAACCTGGCCATCATATATAACAGCCATCTTTCTTACCTTTTCCTGGTCTCCTGGATACTTAGCCTTAATCTCTTCTACGAATCTTCTGTTAATCTCTTCTACTATCTGATAGATTCTTGGAAGAAGTCTTGAGAACAACTCAATAGGCCACTTCTCAAGTGCCTCTGCCATGATAGTATGATTAGTATACGCAACTGTCTTAGTTGTAACCTCCCATGCTTCATCCCACTCAAGACCATTCTCATCCATAAGTATTCTCATAAGCTCTGCAACTGCAACTGTTGGATGTGTATCGTTAAGCTGGAATGTAACCTTTTCATAAAGCTTCTTAACATCGCCATTGTGCATATTCTTATATCTTTCAACAGCTCTCTGCACTGATGCTGATACGAAGAAATACTGCTGCTTAAGTCTTAATTCCTTACCTGCATAATGGTTATCATTAGGATAAAGAACCTCTACGATATTCTTTGCAAGGTTCTCTTCCTCTATAGCCTTCTGATAATCACCCTTATCAAAGGAGCTTAAGTTAAATGTATTAACTGGCTCTGCATCCCATATTCTGAGTGAGTTAACTGTGTTGTTACCATATCCGATAACTGGAAGATCATAAGGAACAGCTATAACTGAGCGGTAATCCTCCTGTACGAACATATCACGGCCTGTTGCTTCATCTCTGTAAGAACGTACATATCCGCCAAACTTGACTTCATATCTGTATTCTGATCTCTTTATCTCGAAAGGATTGCCATCCTTTAACCAGTTATCTGGAACCTCTACCTGATATCCATCCTTTATCTCCTGCTTAAACATACCATACTTATATCTGATACCACAGCCGTAAGCTGGATATTCAAGAGTTGCAAGTGAATCAAGAAAACATGCTGCAAGTCTGCCAAGACCGCCATTACCAAGTGCTGCATCAGGCTCCTGATCCTCGATAACATTGATATCAAGTCCAAGTTCATCAAGTGCTTCCTTTATCTCGTTATACTTAGTAAGGTTGATCATGTTATTACCAAGTGCACGGCCCATAAGGAACTCCATAGACATATAATACACAATCTTAGGATCTTCCTTATCATATGTCTTATGTGTGGCTATCCACTTATCTATGATAAGATCCTTAACTGCATATGCAACTGACTGGAACACCTGCTGCTTATCAGCCTCATCGATGTTCTTTCTATAGAGAGACTTACAATTACTTACAACTTTTTTCTTGAATTCTTCCTTGCTGAAAGATGCTTCTGTACCTGTCACCATGTATTCTTCTCCTCCTTAATATATAGATATACCACAAATGTATATCATTATTCCTGATTTAACTAATCGTGCCTGATTTAATTAATATTATCCACAAAACACGCTACACGATGGTTAAATTATACACGATTCGCACCTTTATTGCAATTTAATAAAGTTAATTTGTTGTTTAACACATTTGATTCATAATTGAAAACGGACGCTATAAGGCTTGTGAGGTATTTTAAGAATAAAGCTCCAGTCACCAGAAAACTGATTGGATATTTCTAAGATATTCCATATAAGTGTTCTTAACGGACGTAACCGCTCATACGAAACATCCGTGTTTC
>DJDY01000080.1 GCA_002435585.1 Lachnospira sp. UBA5912 | reverse complement strand
TTAAGTTCAGTGTGTATGCGGTCAGCAGCCTGATTCTTTTTACGTCTTATATCACGCAGGTTAGAGCTTGCATCATCACTGATTTCATCCTCTGATATAATACATTTTTTAATAGCATTACCAAGAAGTGTTACAGGGTCAAGTATATCTATCATAGGCTGTATAGAATCAGCTCTGTATTCATAATAATTCTTCACGTGTCCTGCACATTCAAGAAGCATGCTGATATTAAGAAGTTCATGTGCATTAAGGGAGCTTCCGACATTAAGTCTTGCAAGGCTTGCGCGGATATCTTTAATACGTGAAAAATCCACACTGCCCTTCTGGTAAACTCTTGTCAGTGCATCATTTGTTGCATCCAGCGCTGCGTTTATATCATCAATATTATTCATAGGTGTAAGAGACTTAAGGGTCTGCTTGGCACTGTCAGAACATGCCATCGATACAAGAGTTGATATTATTTTATTATATTCAAGTGTTGCTAAAGTTTTCTTATTCAATGTATTACTCCGTTTAAATATATTTTTATAAGCTGATATGAGCATCAGAAACACATATGGTTCCTGACATCATATAAGGATATTTTACAGCATTTGTCTATAAAAAACTATATCATAAAGCAATAAACATACAAAAAAGATGTTATTATTAATACCTCCGACATAATTTGTTCATAAATATGCTGTAGAATATAAAAAGCAAAATTTTATGGACATGCACGGTCGAAAAGAATAGAGAAGAGAAAGAACAGCTGTTAATTAAATGATTGCTGAGGGATATATATGGAATATAAAAACAATGGACAAGAACAGGAATATTCACTGTATACAGAAAAGATAGTGCCAAGTCCCAGAGTAAAGTACAAAAGACTTATAAAAACAGTGGAACTTATAGTTCTTATAGTTGCCATAGGGATTATATATGTATTAGCAGACAAGATAATAATTCCAATAATAAGAGATAAGATTATTTCAGGGAATAAAGTCGTTGACCACATAGAGTTTACCAGAGATGAGTATCCTGACCCGGATACAGTAATACAGCAGGAAGATGATGGATATGGACAGATTAAAAGAGATTATGACACAATAGTTCAATCGCTCAGGAGTAAAGTTGATGATGTGCAGAAAACTGTGGTTATGGTAAAGGGATATTCATCAGATGAAGTATCGGATTATAATAATATGAATAAAGGAGATATCAGTAACGATAATGCAGATGGTAATATCATTAATGACAACAATATAAACAATAGTGAGATAGAAGAAAATAATACAAAGGCATATCTTGATGATATTCAGAATAATATTGAGAGTGGCATAGGAAATATAGATATAGATGACAATAACAATTCAACCATGGGACTTATAGTCGGACATCTTAATGGCAGGTATATGATATTAACTTCGCGCTCATATACAGAATCTGTGGAAAGCTGTGCTGTTATTGTACGTGAATCAGATGCTTACAAAGCAGAAACTGTATGTTCAGATGAACTCACAGGCATAAGTATAATAAGTATAAATGATTCACAGGTTACTGAAACTGATAAACAATATATGAAGGTGGCTACGCTTGACAACTCATATATTTTAAATAAAGGAGATATGGTAATAGCAACCGGAAAGATATATGGTACGAGTGGAGCCGTTGATTACGGAACTATAACAAACAGGACAGTTGCTAATTCAATAGATAATAATTACGAAATATTTGAGACTAATCTTTCATGCCAGAAGGAAGATTATGGCTTTTTGTTTAATTCAGATGGCAATGTCATAGGAATTTCACAGGATAATTCCGATACTAAACTAAGGGCGCTTGGAATATCAGATTTAAAATGTATGATAGAATGTATGATTAACAGACAGGGCAAGATGTACTTTGGTATAATCGCTCAGAATGTTGATAGTGAGCTTTCAGAGAAGAATGGAATACCTATGGGGATATATATATCAAAGGTCGATACTGATTCACCGGCATATATTGCAGGTCTGCAGCCAGGGGATATCATACAGGGTATCAATAAAATGCCATGCTATTCTATCCAGCGGCTGAATGATAAGATATACGACAGTACAGCAGGACAGGTACTTAATGTATCCATAAAAAGAAAAGGAAAATCTGGCTATTTTGATGCATCATATGATGTATCAGTTGAATTGAAATAAATTAGAAAAAAATATATAATAAAACTGCCGTGCAGTTTTTAAATAAAGAAAATAACAAACTGGCAGATAATCAACTGGTTTGCATGGCAGATTTAAGGATTTATGCAGGAAATGGAGAATATTGTTTATGCGTTATATTGAAACATTTAAAGATGGTGACAGAATATCAGATGTGTACTTATGTAAGTCAAAGTCAACAGCGCTTACTAAGACGGGTAAGGAGTATGAGAATGTCATGCTTGCTGATAAGACAGGCCAGATAGATTCTAAAATATGGGATGTTAATTCCGGTGGAATCGGTGATTTTGATGTAAATGATTATGTACATGTCAGTGGACAGGTTACAAGTTATAATGGTTCATTGCAGTTTAAGATAGAAAGAGCACGTGTTGCCTCAGAGAATGAATATATACAGGCAGATTATATACCAGCTTCAAGATATGATATTGAAGATATGTATAAGCAATTACTTGGATATGTCGACAGCATTGAAAATGTATACATAAAGAAGCTGCTTACAGCATTCTTTATCGAAGATGAAGCATTTATAAAAAGATTCAAGAACACATCAGCTGCTAAGACAGTACATCATGGATTCTTAGGAGGACTTCTTGAACATAGTTTAAGTGTTACAAGATTATGTGATAAGATAAGTTCTAATTATGACTTTTTAAACCGTGACTTACTTGTAAGCTGCGCAATGCTTCATGATGTCGGTAAAGTAAAGGAGCTTTCAGAATTTCCAAGAAATGATTATACAGATGAGGGCAACTTTTTAGGACATATTGTTATGGGTTATGAGATGGTTATGGAAAAGATAAAGACTATACCTGATTTTCCAGTTGTAATCGCCAACGAGATGGGACATTGTATATTATCACATCATGGTGAGCTTGAGTATGGTTCACCTAAGAAACCAGCTATAGCAGAGGCTGTTGCGCTTTCTATGGCAGATAACATAGATGCCAAGCTTGAGACATTAAGAGAATGCTTTGAAGCAAAAGATACAAACGACTGGTTAGGATTTAACAAATGGCTTGATTCCAATATAAGAAGAACAAGTTTTTAACCGGTTATATAAATGCGATGCCAGAGGCAAATATATATTTGTCTCTGGCATTGTATTATTATGAAGTATTATGATGATTATGATGACGTGTGTGATGACGTAGAAAAAGAAAATAAATTTTGACCATGATATAACCGAAATGCTATAATAAAAAAATAAAAAGTTAATCAGAAAAATTAAGTGAATATAAGATTAGTACTAAGAAATGGAGATAAGAATGTCATACAGTAAGAACGACTGCATAGAGGTAACGATAGAAGATATAGGTGTATCTGGCGAGGGAATTGGAAAGGTAGATGGTTACACTTTATTTGTAAAAGATACAGTTATTGGCGATACTGCCAATGTCAAGATAATGAAGGCAAAGAAGAATTATGGCTATGCAAGGCTTATAGATATTATAAAACCATCCAAAGACAGGGTAAAACCAGCATGCGCAATAGCAAGGCAGTGCGGAGGCTGTCAGATACAGGCCATGAGTTATGAAGCACAGCTTAAGTACAAGCAGAAGCTTGTGAGTGATAATCTGCTAAGAATCGGTGGTCTTAAAGAGGGAGTTGACTATGAGATGTGCAGCATACTTGGAATGGATACACCTTTCCGGTATAGAAACAAAGCCCAGTATCCAGTGGGAGAGGATAAGGATGGTAATATTATCATGGGTTTTTATGCAGGACATACACATTCGATTATTCCATGTCCTGATGATGACTGTAAGTTAGGAAATAGTGATAATGCAGCTATACTTAAGGCTGTTAAGGAATGGATGAAAGAATACAGAGTGCGTGCATATGATGAGAATATACATAAGGGAACAGTTAGACATGTTCTTATAAGAAACGGATATCATACAGATGAGGTTATGGTGTGTCTTGTAACAAGGAAAATGCTAAGAAGAGAGGCAGCAGATGGGCTTGTTAATGCAATACAGGCACTTAAACTGAACATAACATCACTTGTTATAAACATAAATAAAGAAGATACGAATGTAATACTGGGTAAGGAATGTGTAACGCTGTCAGGAAAACCATATATAGAGGATTATATAGGTGATGTAAAGTTTCAGATATCACCACTTTCATTTTTTCAGGTCAATCCCAAGCAGACAGAAGTGTTATATAACAAGGCACTTGAGTTTGCAGAACTTAAGGGCGATGAGAGCGTATGGGACCTGTATTGCGGAATAGGAACTATATCATTATTTCTTGCAAAGAAAGCTGGTAAGGTATATGGAGTTGAGATAGTGCCAGAGGCTATAGAAGATGCAAGAAATAACGCGAGGATTAATAATATAACTAATGCAGAATTCTTTGTTGGTAAGGCAGAGGAGGTCGTAACAGAGTTTTATGAAAGACAGAGTACAGATCAGTCAGATATGCGATGTGATGAGCATATGGCAGCAGTCAGTGAAGGTAAGAATAACAAAGCCGGTGAAGGTAGTAAGCAATACGATATGACAAAACCTGACGTGGTTGTAGTTGATCCTCCAAGAAAGGGATGTGATGAAAAGCTGCTTGATACAATTGTAAGTATGTCACCAGACAGAATCGTATATGTAAGCTGTGATTCTGCAACACTGGCAAGAGACTTAAAGGTGTTAGTTGAACGTGGCTATAAGGTAAAAAAAGTGCAGCCTGTGGACCAGTTTGCTAATACTGTTCATATAGAAAATGTAATTTTATTGTCCCGAAGGGCTTAAAGCAACAATAATTTTGGATACGATAGGAGAAAGCATGAGCGTAAAATCAGATATACAGGACATTTTAAGAAAAACATTTAATATCAGCAATAAAAATAATCATACTAACTGGATTGAAAAGGATGATAATGATTCTATTGTGTATGAGCTGCCTGATGAAAGAGAAAATGATAAGGAATATGAAAAAATCTTTTTTTATTGTGTAACACTATCAAATAATAACCAGAAGGATGATTCACCATACTGGCTTTGGAAGGAAGATATATACAAGAAATTTAAGGCCAGGATAAGCAATGGGGATAAGGTTTTTGTACTTGCAAGATTTACAGGTAAAAACAGTGATTACATTTTTTCATATGAGTTTTTAGATGCAAATGCGAAAACAGCAACATATTTTGGATTAGAACCTATTGGAACAGCATTGGACAATAAGCCTGTAATCTGCCGGATTGATAATACAACACAGACAAATAAAGGTTATCTTGTTGCGATAAGGTTGACTGATGAAGCAGGTAATGAAGACTATCATGCATTATCTGATTATATTATGTCATCAGATAACAGGACATATAACAAAGTTATAAGGAATATGGTTGAATATATCCAGGTACATCAAAAAGAGTGTGTAAAGGACAATAAAACAACACTTCCTCATAATCTTTTAGTCTCAGGTGCACCAGGTACGGGAAAAAGTTATTTTCTGAATAGCGAGGCCAGAAAAGCCGGCGAATCAATAATACAGCAGATAATTACGAATATGCCAGTCAGAGCAGAAAAAGACAAGGCAGTACTTAATCAGGCTGGTGTTTGTAATAAAGACAATAACAGAATGTTTGCTGAAAAAGAATACTTTGATAAATATGTCACAAGAGTAACATTTTATGAAGACTATTCATATGAGAATTTTATAGGCTGTTATAAACCCGTTCCAAAGCAGATAACAACTAATATACAGTATAATGGGGCTGATGGCACAATAGAAGAAAACAGGATAAGCTATGAATATGTAGCAGGCCCTTTTATAGATACATACATTAATGCGATAAAGGACAGAGAACATAATTATTTTCTTATAATCGAAGAGATTAACAGGGCTAAAGCTGCAAGTGTATTTGGTGAAATATTCCAGCTGCTTGACAGAACATCAGCCGGATTAAGCGAATATGAGATAGCTCCTGATGCAGCCCTTAATAAGTATCTTACAATAAACCTTGGACAGGAATTATATAATGGACATATGAGGCTGCCTGAAAATATGTATATATGGGCAACCATGAACAGTGCAGACCAGGGAGTAATGCCACTTGATTCTGCATTTAAAAGAAGATGGTCATCATTATATATGGACATAGATGGTGATAGTTGTGGATATAAATTATTACTTCCATATTCAGATGGACAGAATAGAATTATATTATGGAATAACTTAAGATATAAGATAAATGAAGTTATTAAAAACGCCGGTTTTGATGAGGACAGGTGTATAGGTGAGTGGTATTTTTCTGAGAATGAAATAGGAGAGATACAAGCTTATTTTGAGGCGGAAAAAGAAGAAAGAAAGAATATGCCAGATCCTCTTGTAGATAAGTTGTTTTATTATCTTGATCAGGATGTATTCAGAAGAAATCCTACGGCGATATTCAGATCAGAGGGCAGCAATAACACAAGAATCACTATGTCAGACATCAGAAGGAGAGTTAAGAACGGGGAAGGAATTGAATCAATATTGAATGTTGACGGACTGGCATGGGAGAATATAGAAGTAAGAAAAGCAACAGAAAACCAGGTAGAGTAATAAAACAGGATTAGTCAATATATCCTGAATATTATATCAAAAATCTGGGTGTAGCAGCTTATGCAAAAGGTAATGCTTATATAGTAGAAAGAATAATGAAATGAATACATTTGGAGTTACTAGAGAAGGAAATAATGATGAGATACTACTTAAGGATGGACGTATAATTTCATTAGGAAATATACGTCCGGAATTTGTAAGATGGAGTAATGGTAAATATAAAATTGTTTTTGTTGGTATGTATACATATACACTTAATAATGACAATATTACAATATATAGTCTGCCAAAGTATTATCCTATGGAACAGTGTAATATAGAAAACATTGACAATATAAAAAGTGTTATTGTACAGATATGTAAGGTTGTTGAAAAGTTAAGAACAGATAATAATAAAAAATTTGAAGATGAGGACTATCTGTTTAATCCATATGAAATCCATAATGAAGCTAAAAAAGTTAACAGGATGGAATTAGCAGAGTTTATTATCGATGATTATTTACAAAATGGATTGTATGTAAAAGATATGACATTGATAAGAAAGAATGGATTGGGAAGGACAAGCTGGTCAAAAACAGTTTCACATATAAGTCCGGTGTTTCAGGGCTCAGATGTCATATATCTGGATAACATGAATAAAGAACATATAATAGACGAAGATGATATTATATCAGTAATTCATGCTAATGTGGTTAATCAATGTCTTGAATTTGCAGGGGCGTTATGGAACGGCTGTATTAATACCATTGATTTAAAAGAAAATCTTGGGCATGATCTGTCACAATATACAGATATTATTAATTCACGGAGTACATATGTATTCAGGGAAAGAGATATTAATCTGTTAAAGGCATTATCAGCATGGTGTGCCCAGACAAGGTATTATGAAAACTATGCCGGAGTGACGTGCTTTGACAGAGTATGGGAGTGGGTTAATAATTACGTATGGGGGAATCTTAACGATATTAAGTCGGGAACTCCTACATATCATATTAGCAAATGTGATGGCAGGAGTGTGGATTTTGATGGAACTGGTGAAGCTATACCAGATACAATCAGAATAGAAAAAGATGGTGTTACAACATTAGTTTATGTGCTGGATTCTAAGTATTATACTGTTAAGTACATAGATACATTAAAAGGAAATTTATATGGATATCCAGCCAATTCAGATATAGTCAAGCAAATAGAGTATCTGGAATTATTGAAAGCAATGTGTGAAAATAATAAAAACAGTGCAGCAGATAATCGGAAATTCATATTTAAAAATGCCTTTTTACTTCCTGAAAGTCCAGTAGAATGTGATGAAAAAGTAAGTGAAAACAAAGAATGCATAAAAGAAGCATTTCATATAGCGGATGATGTCTTGTTTAAGAGAATAGGAAGTGTTGAGCAGGGAACATTTGATAGTATAATTGACAAGATAATGGGAAAACAGGATCACAATGAAGAAATCATAAAAAATGGACGGGAAGTAGAACTGATATTGATTAACCCAGAGCGATTATATGAAAAATATCTTAATAATAGCAGTGTAACAGCTCAGGAGTTAAAGAAACTGTTTAATATTGTTCTTTAAGAATTGTTATAAAAAGACAGTTTTTTCGAAAATGAAGATTGCTGTTATTACAAAATATTAAGGAATATGTAATGCTTTTATGAAGGAAAGGCAAAAGAGGTAAAATAAGTATGTTGTATATAATGCGTCATGGAAAAACTGACTGGAACGAGCAGCACAGATTACAGGGAAGAACAGATATACCACTTAATGCCGCTGGTATAGAGATGGCCAAAAAAGCAGCAGTTGAATACAAAGATATACATTTGGATGTGTGTTACTGCTCTCCGCTTACAAGGGCAAGACAGACAGCACAGCTTGTGCTTGAAGGAAGAAAAGACAAAGTACCTGTTATAATAGATGAAAGACTTATAGAGATGGGATTCGGTGAATACGAAGGAATAAAAGATTCATTTAATATTCCTGATTGTAATGTAAATGTGCTGTTTAATAACCCTGCGGCATATGTTCCAGATAAAGGTGCGGAAAGTCTTGATGAACTTTTTGCAAGAACAGGACAGTTCATTAATGACATCGTAAAACCAGGACTTAATAACAGAAAAGACATTCTTATCGTAGGACATGGAGCTATGAATTCAAGTATAATATGCCAGATCAGAGGTCAATCATATGAACATTTATGGGATGAAGGAATAGAAAACTGCAAGTTGAAGAAATTGTTATAAAAGAATGTTAAAAGTGAAAAATATATGAAATATGCACATAAAGCATATGAGTTTCATGTGTGTTATGTTACAATGTTTATACTAAAATGTATAAATAAAAAATACAATATAGTAATTGGATACATAACTATGTACCGAAAGTTATAGAATATTATTATATGCTATAAGATTGACGTACAGACACAATTTATGATAAGAGCTATGTTAATAATCGGAGGATAAGTATGAACATTTCATTTTTTTTACAACCTAAGTGCAAGGTAGCATACATATATAATGATGATACTATAAGACAGGGATTGCAGAAGATGAATTATTATGGATATTCAGCTATACCTGTTCTTGATGAGGATGAGCATTATGTAGGAACTATAACAGAGGGTGATTTTCTGTGGCATATATGCAGAATAAACCAGAACAATGGCATGGATATAGATATTAAAGAGCTTGAGAAACAAAAAGTGAATGAATTATATTTCAGAAGAAACTATCCAAGCGTAACAGTTGATACATCAATGGAAGAACTTTTTGAAAAGATAACTAATCAGAATTTCGTCCCGGTTACAGACGACAGGGGCGTATTCATAGGTATAATAACACGTAAGGATATTATTACGTATCTTGCAACTAAAAAGAAAGAGCCGAAGGTATCATACTCTTATCAGGTTACAGTTTAGCCATAAGTTATTTAATAATATAAGTACAGGAAAGTAAAATATAAAAACGGGAATATAATATTTAAAATGTTAGTGGGGCTGTCACATTAAGAATTATTTATGCAACATATAGATTAGTTGGAATTTATATATCTATATATGTTGTGATTTTTCTTATTGCGACAGTCCCATTATAT
Organism: Lachnospira sp. UBA5912; assembly: GCA_002435585.1. Classification (GTDB taxonomy): domain Bacteria; phylum Bacillota; class Clostridia; order Lachnospirales; family Lachnospiraceae; genus Lachnospira. Next base: position 1,354 of record DJDY01000080.1, on the reverse strand, counting down.
TATTACAATTTTACTATTTATGATTTGTTCGTTATCCTTCTGATATTAATGCATTTGTATCTGTATTTTCCAATTTTCAGACCTGACCTTCAGATATTTATTCGTTTATGGAATAAAAAACCAATGTTAACTATATGCTATATATAAGTTGACATTTTTTGGTCATACTTTTATACTAGGTATCAAGCCATACTTTTAACATATAAGCAAATGACAGAATATAGATGTTACTTATATTGTAAGGTGTGTTTGCATGTAAGGTTTAATGTTATGAATATAGCGTGCAATATGCCAGAAATCTAATAAGGGAGAACATATCGATTATGTCAGAAACACAGATAGAACAGTTGCTTGATAACTGGAATGAAGAACACGTATTAACAAAGGACGAGGCACTTGAAGTACTTAACCTGCCAGATGATAAGCTTGATAAGCTGATAGAAGTGGCATACGGATTAAGATTAAAATATAAAGGAAAGAAAGTAAGCATACAGCTTTTAACTAATGTAAGAAGTGGAAACTGTTCACAGAACTGCGCTTATTGTGCACAGTCGTGTGAATCACATGCCGACATAGAAAAATATAGAAGGGTATCGGATGAGAAGCTTTATGGTGATAACGACCTTGTAGATGAGAAACATCTTGCAAGACATTGTATAGGACTTAGCGGAATAAGTTTCTCAGATGCTGAGATAGAAGACCTGGCAGAAAGAATACGGAAAATGAAGAAGAATAACACACAGATATGCTGTTCAATAGGTTTTCTTACAGAAAAACAGGCAAGAATGCTTAAAGAAGCTGGACTTAACAGAATTAACCATAATCTTAACAGCAGCCGTTCATTTTATCCTAACATATGTACGACACATACATATGATCAGCGTATTAACAACATACGAATGTTAAAAGGTATCGGATTTGAAATGTGCTGTGGTGGAATAATAGGTATGGGTGAGAGCAAGAGTGATGTTGTTGATATGCTTATGGATATAAGAGAGATTAATCCAGAATCAGTTCCTATTAATTTTCTTCTGCCTATAAAAGGCACAAGGCTTGCCAACAGAGATATATCGGGACTCACACAGGAATATTGCCTAAAGGTGTTGTGTCTTGCAAGACTAATGGTTCCTAAGTCAGACATTAGATGCGCAGCAGGCAGGGAAGTGTATTTTAAAGGAATAGAGCCAACATTGTTTAAAGTAGTTGATTCTATATTTGCTTCAGGATACCTGACAGCAGATGGACAGGGGATAGATGATACAATTAAGATGATAGAAGAAGCAGGATTTACGGGTGAGGTTGAGAGCATGGATAGATAAATTGTTGTTTAACACACATTCGGTTAACATACGGA
>DJDY01000188.1:5510-5686 GCA_002435585.1 Lachnospira sp. UBA5912 | reverse complement strand
TATTGTCTGTTAATAAGGGATAGAAGGTTAATGCAGTAGATTATGGGAAATCAGAAATTCAGTGCAGATGAACTAATATCTCTAAGCCGTTAGTTTGTATGGCGCTTTAGACAGATTATGAGAGTATAAAGAAACTAGGAATGGAGACACAGGATGGATAATTACAACAACGGTAA
>DJDY01000188.1:4761-5464 GCA_002435585.1 Lachnospira sp. UBA5912 | reverse complement strand
AATAATTACGGTGGTGGTAATAACAATAACCGTGACAACAGAAACGGCAATAATAACAACAAAAAGCCTAAGAATGTCAATCTTATTGTGTTTGTTATAATAGCAGCGGTTATAACATTTATAGGTATAACTATGCTTAACAGTATGTTAAAGAATGCCACATATAAGGAAATATCTTATAACCAGTTTATAGAGATGGTTAATAATGATCAGGTTAAGAAAGTTGCGTTGGAACAGGACAGAATCCTTATTACGCCTACAGATGATGCACAGGAAAATAATGGCGTTAATAAGTTAGGTTACACATATTACACAGGATATGTCAATGATGATAGTCTTGTACCACTTCTTAAGAGAAAAGGAATTGAGTTTACAGGGTATATACCAGACTCTAATTCTTCTATAGTAGAGTTCCTTGTTGCGTATGTCCTTCCATTCCTTTTTATATATGTTATATTTGCCTTTGTATACAGGAGAATATCCAAAGGTGGCGGTATGATGGGCGGCATGGGTGTCGGCAAGAGTAACGCCAAGGTATATGTACAGAAAAAGACAGGTGTTACATTTAAGGATGTAGCAGGACAGGATGAAGCTAAGGAATCACTTACAGAGATAGTTGATTTTCTTCATAATCCGGATAAGTATGCGAAGATAGGTGCCAAGCTTCCTAAGGGCGCACTTTTAGTAGGTCCTCCAGGAACAG
>DJDY01000188.1:2288-4713 GCA_002435585.1 Lachnospira sp. UBA5912 | reverse complement strand
ACAGGTAAGACACTTCTTGCAAAAGCTGTAGCAGGTGAGGCTAACGTTCCATTTTTCTCACTTGCAGGTTCAGACTTTGTAGAGATGTTCGTAGGTGTTGGTGCTTCACGAGTAAGAGATCTTTTCAAGGAAGCTACTAAGCAGGCTCCTTGTATTATATTCATAGATGAGATAGATGCTATAGGTAAGAGCCGTGATTCAAGATATGGCGGTGGCAATGATGAACGTGAGCAGACACTTAACCAGCTGCTTGCTGAGATGGATGGTTTTGATTCATCTAAGGGTATATTCATACTTGCTGCAACTAACAGACCTGAGGTACTTGATAAGGCTTTGCTAAGACCAGGACGTCTTGACAGAAGAGTTATAGTTGATAAGCCGGATCTTAAGGGACGTATTGAGACACTTAAGGTTCATTCTAAGGATGTTCTTATGGATGATACGGTAAACTTTGAAGAAATCGCTCTTGCAACAAGTGGAGCAGTTGGTTCAGATCTTGCCAATATGATAAATGAAGCAGCTATTGCAGCTGTTAAGGCAGGAAGAAAGTATGTATCACAGAAGGATCTTTTCGAAGCAGTAGAGGTTGTTATAGCTGGTAAAGAAAAGAAAGACAGAGTACTTAGCAAGGAAGAGAAGCAGACAGTTGCTTACCACGAGGTTGGTCATGCTCTTGTTACAGCACTTAAGAAGGATTCTGAGCCAGTACAGAAGATTACTATTGTTCCAAGAACTATGGGTTCACTTGGATATGTTATGCAGGTTCCAGAGGAAGAGAAGTATCTTCAGAATAAGGATGAACTTATGGCAAGGCTTGTTACTTTAGTAGCCGGACGTGCAGCAGAAGAAATCGTCTTTGGCAAGGTGACTACAGGTGCAGCTAACGATATAGAGAAAGCTACCAAGATAGCAAAGGCTATGATAACACAGTATGGTATGTCAGACAGATTTGGACTTATGAATCTTGCTACTGTGGATGATCCATATCTTAATGGTAATGCGAGATTAGACTGCTCAGATGAAACAGCAGCACAGATAGACGAAGAAGTTAAGAACATGCTTAAAGATTGCTATGAAGAAGCTAAACAGCTTCTTACAGAGAACAGAGATGTTCTTGATAAGATAGCTCATTATCTGTATGACCATGAAACTATCACAGGTAAGGAATTCATGAAGATATTCAGAGAAGTCAAAGGTCTTCCTGAACCTGTTGATACAACTGGTTTCACTCATTCAGAGAAGGTTGCAGAAAGCGTAACATTTAACGCAGACGGAAGCTACTCATCAACACTTAACGGACCTAGTGAGACGGATATCTGGAAGGGTATTGGCGAAGCAGGAAGTGTGGATGATAGTGTTAAATCTGAACCTGGAAGCATGGATGATGGTGTTAAATCAAATCCTGAAAGCATGGATGGTAGCGTGAAATCAGAATCTTTAAGTGATAAAGCTTCAAAGAGTACTGGTGAAAGTACAACACCTGATATTAATGCTTCACATAGTGTCGCTGGATGTACAGTTCTTGATATTGATAATCAAGCTGGTAAATCGGAAGAATAAAGATAAATAAATCAGATTGATAATAAAATCATTAATAAATATCTAAATATAAACTCTATCGTAATATTATTGTTTGGAACTGAAAATATGTTATATATTTTATGCATAATTCAAGTTCTGAACAATAGTATTATGAACTTTTAATCAATTCTAAATAAAAATTCTAGTTTGAAAATTCCAAATGATTAGTGTTAAATATACAATTTAATAAGAAATATGAATGTCCTTTAAAATTAAATTGGCATGGAATAATATATCCTGATTTTACTTTTTATCTCACAAATTAGGATGAGTATAAAGATATATTTTATGTATTGTAATATATACTAACATATGCTACAATGTTACCGAATGGGTTTAGAGGTTATAGTAAACTAACTAATCAGAACAGAATAATCTGTTACCATTATATAAAGTAACTTGTGGTATGTGGGATACATGACATATAAACTGATATTAAGCATTCAAAGCAGCATTATGTCAGAATGGAGAGTAAGTTGAAGTTATCAGAGGAGAAACAGCATCTTTTTAACGTAGTTCTTTCTGAGTTAGAGCAGAAAGGAAATCTTGCACACGAGAAGAAAGCTATACAGCATGGTTCAACAACCGTGTATGAACATAGTGTCGGAGTAGCTGGAGCAAGTCTTAAGCTTGCAGAGTTTTTTCATATGAAGGTGAATGAGAAAGGCTCTTGTAAAAGGAGCACTTTTACACGATTATTTTTTATATGACTGGCATGAGAAGAGAAAGGGACATCATTTTCATGGCTTCACTCATCCAGGAACTGCACTTAAGAATGCTGAGAAAGAGTATGAGCTTGGTGATATAGAGAGAAATATAATATCAAGACATATGTTTCCACTTA
>DJDY01000188.1:1889-2256 GCA_002435585.1 Lachnospira sp. UBA5912 | reverse complement strand
CTGTTTCCACTTACAGTAGTTCCACCTATGTGCAGGGAAGCATGGCTTGTATGCTTAGCTGATAAGTACTGTGCTGTAAAGGAAACATTTGCGCCAGCAGCCGCATATTAGAATGTATTAAATACACGAAGCTGTATTATTATACGAATTAAACCAATTAAATAAAGTATAATAATTAATTTAATTAATAAATAAAAGACTAGCAATCTGATAAATCCTGTATATGAATCAGGATTTATTGGTTGTTGGTCTTTTATTTTTTAAGTTAATGTATTTTACTTTAAAATATATGAATTCGTTATTGGGTTAAAACTTCTTTTATATTTTTTTAGAAAAAATTAGTACAGAAAGGCGGATTATAAATATG
>DJDY01000188.1:0-1838 GCA_002435585.1 Lachnospira sp. UBA5912 | reverse complement strand
GGCGGATTATAAATATGAAAAAATACTTTTAAATTATCCTTAGAAAAAAATTAGTCATATTATGTAGCATTAAGTGAAAAACTATCCATTCGTGAAAATAATTCTAGAAAAAAATACATGGTGATAAAACAGCTAAGAAATATGACAGATATAATGAAATTATGGAGGCAATCAGAGGATGAATATAATGGATTTACAGGGGTATCATATCCTGACAGGTGTAGATTATCTTCCATCTATAAGGACGGAAGACGAGGATTTTGAACAGTACATCAATGATGCACTGTTCTGCCTTGATGGAATAACTTATCTTATGACAGAGTCTGCTGAGGATACATATAGAAGTAATATGACTATGATAGAGGTAACAGACAGAAAAGTAAGATATACATTTCCTGCTCAGCCTGTAGAATGCAGATATGACGGAGGCAAGGGAACGGATGTTGTTGATAAGAATGATATCCTGGAAATATATTCGTTAAGAGGAAAACTGATACTAAGAATAGGCACGGAGATGTTTATGGATTATTATCCATTGGCTGTATTTGAGTATCACCCTGAAAACATGAGTATTAATGACGAGGATGACAGGCTTATGTAATAAACAGGGGAGTTTACAATGAGTAAGAGGAGTATATCATTATGGAAAAAAGTCATGAACAGTATAAGCGGTATAGTATAAACCGTAGTTATAACAAGTTTCTTCTATGGTATGAGGGCACAAAGAATTTCAAGTATGGTGATGATGAATATATTTCTAAAGAATATAAAGAAGAATGCCGCAAGTATAAAGTATGTAAGGATGCCATATATACATTTGATAATATGCTGGAAGGCGATGAAGAGCATTTTCATGACGAAAGGTCTGTGGATTTTTTAAGAAAGGTTGCTAAAGTTGAATATGTGTGTAGAGATGATGAGGAATATATAATCAAGGAAGAAAAAGAATATGTAAGTTGCAGAAATGCTGAATATGCTGATAAGAATGCAATATATGCAGCTATAGGTTTAAAGGGTAGTGATTATATATCCGATGTCAGGATATTTGACTATTTGTATTTTAAGTATCATATGGAATATTTTCTAAGTACATTAAGAGAATATCATTTAGGTTATAAAGATGTTCATAAAAATGAAGAGGACTTAAGTGATACATTAGAAGATTTATGTGGTTTATATGATGATTACATAGAATTATATGATGATTACTATTTGCTTGAGCATGATTATCGGGAACTTAAGAAAATAAGAAGCCATATCAATCTGTTAAGACCAAGGGGATTATTATCAGATGAGAAAACAGTGTTGTGCGTGGATTATAAGCCATATAAGATATATGCATAAGGAATGCTTTGGCACAAAGGTGATATTGTGTGTTGATTATATGAAAGATGGTTCAGTAAGGTTAAGTGAAGAATATGTGGATGAGCCACATATTCTATATGAAATGCTTGTGGAATTGACAAGGCTTTATCGTAATAAGGAAGATACAAGCTGCGAAGTCGATATGAATAATGCTTGTAAAAATAATTTTCATAAGAATAATGCCAGTAAGAAAATTATTGATGAAGATAGCAGTATTAATAATGCAAATCGGATAAAAACATTTTTTATAATAATTCCAGTAGATAATGGTTATATATGCGAAGCGAATCAGATCATAGATGATATCTGGTTTAGTGGTTATATGTATTCAGACTATTATGAATTATATGGCATAGATGAGGGAATCATGGAATTGGGGAGGATTATACCACAGATACTGGCATGTAGAAAAAATAAATTATTAAATAAATATAAAATTAGCACTCAACACTTGACTTGGCTAACAAAAAGGA
>DJDY01000098.1 GCA_002435585.1 Lachnospira sp. UBA5912 | reverse complement strand
AAAGGTGCAGGATGGATTAAGAATCCAAAGAAAGCAGCTTACAATAAGGTTTATAAGAAGACGAGCTTTGGCATTATGGATTTATTTAAGTAAATAGCAGGAGGATTACATCATGGAACGAGTAGTAAAATTTTTAAAAGAAGCAGAGACATATTATTTGGCAACAGTAGAAGGCGACCAGCCAAGAGTTAGACCCTTTGGAACAGCACACATTTTTGAAGGAAAGCTGTATATTCAGACTGGAAAGGTAAAAGATGTTTCAAAGCAGATTCACGCAAATCCAAAGGTGGAAATCTGCGCATTTATGAATGGAGAGTGGCTTCGTGTAGCCGGAGAACTTGTAGAAGATGACAGAAGAGAAGCAAGACAGTCTATGCTCGATGCTTATCCATCTTTACAGAATATGTACTCAGCAGATGATGGAAATACCGAGGTATTCTATTTCAAAAATGCGACAGCTACATTTTCATCATTTACACATGAACCGGAAGTAGTGAAGTTTTAATGACTAAGTATGATGGTACAGGCAGTTATTTGAGCGACTGGATAATTCCAAGTTCCGAAGCAGTTTCCATTTGAAGCAGAAAGATATTGATTACATAAATGAATCTTGTAGATGTAATTATGACATGGATGCAACGAGAAATGGAGAGGCAGGAACATAAAATATGAGTTTGAAAAATGTATTGATTATTGTTGACTGTAGTTTAGTAGAAATATTGTATTTTACGGACATATGTGTATAATATATATGTTATGGACATATGCAAGGCTTTTTATATATCTTATATATCATGACGATGGTGTCGAAAGTAAATTTAGACATTTGTATCATATCATTGTGATATTTAAAGGGATAAATGATAAAACAGATAAATAATCAAATGGGGTGCTCGCATGGGCGGGCTGAGAGTAAGCAGGCAGCTTTAACCCGATAACCTGATGTGGATAATGCCAACGTAGGGATGTAATGAATCACAGGAGTGTTTTGTGTGCAGGAATCTTTAGTTGGGTTCCTGTTTTTTATTTTATGTGGTTTTAATGTGATTCTTATGATAAAAAGATTCTTACATGTATGTTCCAAGAAAGCAGCAGATTGGGGGCACCACCTTAGGCCGCTATAAAAAATTAATGCAAAACAATGAGGTAAATACCTCTCCTCGCATGGGAGCTCGGATTTTTACTTCGTAAAAACAAGGAGGTATATATGTACACAGCATTAACAATCGCTGGAAGTGATTCCAGTGGAGGCGCCGGAATACAGGCAGATATCAAGACTATGACAGCTAATCGCGTATATGCGATGAGTGCAATCACAGCTCTGACTGCACAGAATACTACCGGTGTAACAGATATCATGGAGGCAACTCCAAAGTTTTTAGCAGAGCAGCTTGATTGTATATTTACAGATATATATCCAGATGCCATTAAGACAGGAATGGTTTCATCCAGTGAACTGATTGAGGTAATCGCTGATAAGCTTACAGAGTATAATGCAAAGAATATTGTTGTGGATCCTGTTATGGTGGCAACAAGTGGAGCCAGACTTATAAGTGAGGATGCCATCAGCACATTAAAGAGCAGGTTATTGCCACTTGCAACTGTTATTACACCTAATATTCCAGAAGCAGAGGTTCTTTCGGGAATGGATATTAAGACAGAAGAAGATATGGAAAAGGCAGCAGAGCTTATATGCAGCACCTTGGGCTGCTCTGTTTTATTAAAGGGCGGACATCAGTTAAACGATGCTAATGATCTTTTATTCCAGAAGGGAAAGGAACCGGTATGGTTTCATGGAAAAAGAATAAATAATCCTAATACACATGGAACAGGATGTACACTTTCTTCGGCAATAGCTTCTAATCTTGCTAAGGGAAGAGATCTTGAAACATCAGTTAAGTATGCCAAGAATTATATATCAGGTGCACTTGCTGATATGCTTGACCTCGGTAAGGGAAGCGGTCCTATGAATCATGCATTTGCAATAGAAGGAGAGTACGAAAGATGAGTGAAAAGAGAACTTCAGTTTTTTCTAATGGACTGATATGGTTTGGTGCTGGTGTGTCATTAGCAGAGATACTTACTGGTACATATTTCGCACCACTTGGTTTTGGTAAAGCTATGGCAGCTATTATACTAGGACACCTGATTGGTGGACTTATGATGTTTGCGGCTGGAATGATTGGAGCCAGAGAAAGAAAGAGTGCCATGGAAACAGTAAAGATGAGCTTTGGGGAAAAGGGAAGCCTTCTCTTTGCTATATTAAATGTGCTGCAGCTTGTAGGCTGGACAGCTATTATGATATATGATGGAGCACTTGCGGCAGATGGTGTTTTACATATAGGAAACTGGATATGGGCAATAATAATAGGTGTTCTTATAATCGTCTGGATTCTTATTGGAATCACGAATCTTGGTAAGGTAAATACAGTTGCCATGACAGCACTTTTTATATTGTCACTTGTACTTTTTAAGGTAATCTTTTTTGGTACAGGAATTGCAGCTCCTATTGTAGATGATGGAAGCCTGACATTTGGCGCAGCAGTAGAGCTTGCAGTAGCTATGCCTCTTTCATGGCTGCCACTTATAAGTGATTATACAAGAGAGGCCGAAAAGCCATTTGCAGCTACATTGGCAAGTGTTGTTGTGTACAGTCTTGTCAGTATATTTATGTATATGATAGGTATGGGAGCAGCCATATTTACTGGTGAGTATGATATAGCGCAGATTATGTTAAAGACAGGTTTTGGTGTTGTAGGACTTCTCATCATAGTATTTTCTACAGTTACGACAACATTTCTTGATGCATATTCAGCAGGCGTATCAAGTGTTTCTATATCTTCTAAGATTAAGGAAAAGTGGGCTGCAATTGTTGTTACCATCATAGGAACCATAGCAGCAATCGTATATCCTATGGATAATATAACAGATTTCTTATATCTCATAGGTTCAGTATTCGCGCCTATGATAGCAGTGCAGATAGCAGATTATTTCATATTAAAGAAGGCAGATGCTTTTAATTTGTCATTTAAGTGGCATAACCTTATCGTATGGCTTGCAGGTTTTGTGATATATCGTATACTTATGCAGGTAGATACACCAGTTGGAAATACACTTCCAGATATGATAATCACAGTTATTCTGTGTGTTGTAGTGGAAAAAGTAGTTAACGTGTTAAGTAAAAATAGATAATATTATTACAAATGAGTAAACACAGAAAATGTATAAAAACTTTTAAAATTTTAATATAGATTGATTTAAAATATAGATTGATTTGCAATTTAATGTATCTAATAGAAAAGCCATAACGGAGTTGTTATTTATCATAATTTATATATGGTAAATAAAGACTCAGTTATGGCTTTTGGTTTAATATTAAGATGACTGTGTTAAATTGAAATTATAATTGAAATTATAATTTCTAAATTGCAATAACAAATTAACTATTTTAATCCTGTGGAATATCGTGAAATCGTCCATCAAGCTCCTCTGTTTTCATAACATTAATAAATGCATGAGGATCAACGCCACGTATAAGAGGGATAAGCTGCTTGGTTGCATCTGAATTAACAACAGAATAAAGAAGCTGCTTATCTTTACCTTCATAACATCCTGTGCCCTTAAATAAAGTAGCATCGTGATGTGTTGTATCTTTTATTATCTCATATATTTCTTCTGATTTGTCAGAGATTATAAAAAGAGTGGCTTTTTTATAACGTTTGTATAACATTTGTATAACCTGTGTGCTGCAGAACTGGTATATAATCGAATAAAGTGCGATAGACCAGCCAAACATAGTTCCAGCTATTATGAGCATGGCAACATTTCCAAGTAGAATATAGTTCCAGGCATCGATACCTTTTTCGTGTGAAAGGAATATGCTTATAAAGTCAGTTCCACCTGTAGTAGCACCTACATTAAGGCACAGGCTTATAGCAAGTCCGTTGATTATTCCCCCGAATACACTTATAAGAAGAACATCATTGGTGAATACATAAGCTGGCAGTATATCAACAAATATACTTGATAAAAATATTACTATAATAGAATATAAAGTAAATCTTTTACCTATATATTTGAAGGCAATATATGTAGGTAAAAGATTAAGTGTGATATTAAATACACTGAATGGTATGGTTATATTAAAGAATTTAACAATTATAGCCTGTAAAAGTAGTGAAAGACCTGAAAAACCGCCAGGAAAAAGACCAGCAGTTTTAGCAAAACAACGCAGATTCCATGCATATAATACAGATGCAAATGTAATAACAATAATTCTGAATACCTGATAGAATTCCGGGTGCTTTTTCTCTAAGGATTGAAACATATGTAAAGTCCTCCTTTTTATTTGGTTTAT
>DJDY01000089.1:211-9478 GCA_002435585.1 Lachnospira sp. UBA5912 | reverse complement strand
TATATTCTCATCTATCATTCTATTAACAGCATTATTACCAGCACCGCCGACACCGATAACTATAATTTTCGCTGACAAATTTGATTCGTTTTCTATTATTTCTAACAAGGTTATTGCCTCCTTCTATACTTATACATATCTATAATGATATAATTTTTCACAGCAAATATCAACTGATTTTTTGTATTTTTATTCAACCAATGTATAGATACAATCAATATCTAATACAGATAATTATTTTTCATCTTTTTTAAATATTATAGCATTGCTGTCTTTAGTATAATCCTGCATATAAAGCGTTCCTTTTAAGCCTGTGAATTTAGATTCCATCTGCTTTAACTCAAAAAGCTTATCAGTATAATCGTCACTTTTCCCAAGATATACCTTTACATCATCAATATACAAAATTACATTATCAGATGAATCAAAATACACTTTAGAAACACCAAGATTATATTTGTCGAAGCTCTGTGTAAGATCCAATATCTGTCTGAATATATCATCATCCCCAACATCCAGCTTTGAATCAAGTACAATTGAATTAAACTTAAGTCCGATTATCTCTGGAACTTTATCATAATTTTCTGTCGAACTCTCAACAACTATGCCATCTTTATCAAAGTACATATTGCAGCCCATATATCTTATATAACCAATAACTGGTTTTTCATATATGGTTATGTACATTTTTCTTGGCCATTGTATTTCAACATCATACTTCTGTATGAATGGTATTGTCTTTTTCTTATTGCCAAATAGCTTATATAACACTACATTAGGCTTATCCATGCCAAATATCTTCTCTGTCATTTCTTCATCTGAATAGTGGGAACTGCCGACATACGTTATACTTTCTGCCTGAAAGCATACATAAACTGCAGTTCCCACCGCTATAAGAAGAACAATCACAATAAGAAATATCAGCAGACCTTTTCTTTTTTTTCTGACCTTTGCCATACTTATTCCTGTCCGTTCCCGGTTCTACCGCTCCAATCTTATCTGACTACTTATATTAAACACTATTCCCAATTCTGCAAGCAGCAATATAGTTGCTGAACCACCATAACTTATAAATGGAAGCGTTACACCTGTGTTTGGAAATACATTCGTTACAACCGCTATATTGATTATGACCTGTATAGCTATATGTGCAAATACTCCTACTGCCAGCAATGACCCAAAAAGGTCTGGCGAATTCTGTGCTATATATATTATTCTCCACAGCATAATTATAAATAAAAGTATCACACATATCGCACCAAACAGACCTAATTCCTCACATATTATTGAAAATATCATATCATTCTGCGACTCTGGAATAAATCCGAGCTTCTGCATACTTTTTCCAAGACCTTTTCCAAACAGACCTCCTGAACCTATTGCATATAAGCCCTGCATTGTCTGATATCCCTTACCATCGATATATTTTTCTGGATTAACCCATACAAACAATCTTGTAAGACGGAAGCTGCCACTCATCTGCGTTCCTGCTGCCACTGCTTTTTTTAACCATTCACGTATACCAACATACCCAACCGCTATTAGTGCCACCAGTGAACCATGCAATCGATAATTAGGATATACTACAAATGACATTACAAACACTATTCCACATATGATAATAGCACTACTCAGATTAGATGTAATAATAAGAATCATACCTGCTGGAAAAAGTGCACATCCAAGAAATATCTTTAAATTCTTTGAAAGCGTCTTAATCTTAGTTCCCGCCGCACACATTCTTGCCGCAGTCATAATAATCACAGCTATCTTAACAATCTCTGCGGGCTGTATACTGACAGGTCCTATATATATCCATCTTTTGGCACCATGGCTTTCTGTTCCTACAAATATAATAGCAACAACTGTAAGAAGTGCCAGTATAAATCCATATGGGGCAAGTTTCCTAAGTACATGATAATCCATAAATCTCGCTATAATAAACATAATTATGAAGCCGCCTATATCAAAAAACAGCTGCTTCTTAAAATAGTATTCCGGATCACCATAATTAATCTGGGCAGTATAAGAACTCGTACTATATACCATAGTAAGTCCAAAACCAACTATGAATATAAGAACAAACAAAAGACTGTAATCAAAATAGAATCCATTCTTTCTTTTTCTTCTTTTCTTTGCCATAATTAAAGCTCATTGACATATTGCTTGAACATGTCACCTCTCTGTTCATAATTATCAAACATTCCCCAGCTTGCACATGCAGGTGATAATAATACAGCATCACCTTTCTTTGCATTCTTTGCACATATTGACACAACTTCCTCCAAAGAATCTGCAAACACATAATTCTTAAAGCCGTATTTATCACATGTACGTGCTATCTTTTCTGCTGTCTGTCCAAGCAACACAAGTAGCTTTACTTTATCCTTAAATGCCTTTACATATATATCAAACTCAGAGCCCTTATCATAACCACCACCAATAAGAATTGTAGGTCTTACCATAGCCTCTATGGCCTTTACCGAAGCCTCGGGATTAGTTCCCTTTGAGTCATTGTAATACCACACATCATTCTTTGTAGCTACATACTCTATTCTGTGTTCAACAGCTTTAAAACACTTAACCTGTTCAATAATTATATCATCAGGAATTCCAACAGCCTTAGTCATCGCTATTGCAGCACATACATTTTCATAATTATGTGTTCCTAACAGATTCATATCATGCACATTAATCATTATCTTATCTGTTGTTCCATCAGTATATCTTATGTTGTTTCCGTCAAGATAAGCACCTTTATATGGCTTTCTCTTACTTGAAAACCATATTACTGATGCACTGCACTCCTTGCCGAATCTGTATAATTCTTCATCATCCATATTAAGTACGCACACATCATTCTTATTCTGGTTCTCTGCAATTCTTTCTTTGGTATGTGCATAGCATTCCATCGTGTGATGTCTGTTAAGATGATCTGGAGTTATATTAAGTATTGCACTTACAATAGGATGGAACTCATGCACAGTTTCTAACTGGAAGCTGCTTATCTCTGCTACTGTATATGAATCCTTACTTGTCTTAAGCACCTCTCCTGTATATGAATTACCTATATTACCTACTACATATGTCTGTTCATTATATGCTTTTATTATCTGTCCAACAAGCGCTGTGGTTGTTGTTTTTCCATTAGTTCCGGTAATTGCAATAATTCTTCCTTTATCGTAATTATATGCCAGTTCTATTTCTCCCCATACTGGCACACCAGCTTCTTCAAACATTTTAACAAGTGGGCTGTCTACAGGAACACCCGGACTTATAACAAGAAGTTCAACTACCTTTGTTATATTATCAGGAAGTTCACCTATTATAATCTGTGCTTTATTACTCCCGAGTTTTTTAGAAACATCCTCTGTGGAAAGCTTATCATTGCCATCATATATAATACAGTCTGCTCCCACCTTGTTAAGAAGATCTATGGCACCTATTCCACTTATGCCAGTACCTACTACCATTACTTTTTTATCTTTTAAATCCATAATCACTCTTCCTATCCGCCTATATACAATACAGGCTAATTATTTATTTAAAAAAGCTTATTTTATTTTACTCTAAGCATTCTCATATGTAAAGTAAACATTTGACCCACAGTACATTGTTTCTTAAATAAATGTAACACAGCTGCATTTACATCTATTTCTGCATATATGGCAATATATTCTCATACAATTCCCTTATAACAGGAGCAGCTATTGTTCCTCCATAATATACTCCCTGTGGTTCATCTATAAGACACATTGCTATAACTGATGGATTAGTCACATCCGAAAAGCCTATAAATGATGCTATATATTTTCCAGAACCTCTTGGAAGTTTCTGTGATGTCGCTGTCTTTCCACCTATGGAAAATCCTTCTATATACGCATTCTTCCCACCGCCTTCTTCAACAACCTGCCTTAATATATCTTTCATCGTATTACTTGTATCTTCTCTTATCGCCTCCTGTGTAGTCTGGTATGCGAATTCACTATATGTCACTCCATCGCCTGTGCATGTTTTTACTGCAAAATGTGGTGTAACCAGGTTACCTCCATTAACAATCGCCGCTGCCGCCCGCAACATCTGCATAGGCGTTATCTGGAATGACTGTCCGAAAGACATAGTTGCAAGCTCAACCTCTCCTACATTTTCCTTTTTGTGTATAATAGAACCAGCCTCACCTGCTATATCTATTCCAGTTTTGGATGTAAAACCAAGTTTATTAAAATACGTGTAAAAATTATCAACTCCGACCCGTCTTCCCCATTCTATAAACGCCGGATTACATGAATTCATAACCGTCTGTGTAAAACTCTGCGTTCCATGTCCTGTTGTCTTATGACATCTTATCTTTCTATCTGCCACTATTGTTGAGCCTCCACAGGTGTATGAATCTGACAGGCTTACAACACCCGTCTCTAGTGCTGCCGTTGCAGTTACCATCTTAAATACAGAGCCTGGTTCATATGTGTCGTTTATACAGAAATTTCTCCACATATTATTTAATTTATCCATTTTACTCCCGTCTTCGTTATTATAATCATAATTCAATGTGTATGGGTCATTCAGATTATACTCGGGTGCATTTACCATAGCATATATTTCACCATTATTAGGATTCATAACAATAATCGAGACTCTCCTGGCTCCTTTTTTTATAAGTGTCTTTTGCGCAAGCTGTCCAGCATACGTTTGTATATTAACGTCTATACTTGTATATAGGTCACATCCTGCCTGTGGTTCAAGCCTTCCCTCTCTTTCACCTGTAAGTTCACTTCCCCACGCATCTGTAAGTGTCAGTATCTTTCCGCTGTCACCTGCAAGATATGTATCATACTTAGCCTCAAGACCTACGATTCCCTGATTATCACTTCCTGTAAAACCAATCACTTTAGATGCCAGAGTATCATATGGGTAATATCTTTTATAATCCTCATCAACCTTTACTCCCGCATATTCATATTCTCTTATTCTGTCACCTGTTTCCTTATCGACATTTGTTTTTATTATCTCTATAGATGATACCTTGTTTATCTTCTTAGCTATAGTTTCTTTATTTTCTGATAATTCTTCACATAACATCTCAATGACTTTATCTGGTTCTTTTATCTGATTATGTATGACTGAAACCGTACATACTGTCGTATTATCTGCAAGAACAACCCCATTAGTGTCAAGAATTCTTCCTCTCATAGCCTTTATGGAACGTTCTCTTTCGTGTAGCTCTGTCGCCTTCCTGCTATAATATCCGGCCTCTATGGTCATAATACAGCCAATACGTACTGTAAGAAGTACCATTATCACAACAAGACTGACAATTATAGTAAGCAGTTTCTTTCTATGCCTCGTTCTTACATACAGCGAATATCTCTCATTCTCATCAAGTTCTATTCTTGCTTTCATTATATAAATAACCCCGGATAAACTTACTTTATTCATATGTAAGTTTAAACAGGGTTATTCTTATACTTATTATTACGGATTAACTGATGGCATATTCTGTAAGTTTTCTGTTGTATTCTGTATGGAACCTTCTGGTACATCATCAACTGTATATTCATCTTCTGCATCACTTGTATCAACTTCTGGTTCTAATGAATCCTTATAGACACTCATGTAAGGAAGAAGCTTTTCTAATATATCATGGGAAAGAGTAAGAACATCTGCTGAGCTTCCTGATGTTCCATTAGTTCCATCCGGTTCATCTATTATTACATATATAGCAAACTTCGGATTATCTGCCGGTGCATGACCTATGAATGATATAAGCCACTTATTCTCACTTCTTGGTGATTTCTGTGCTGTACCTGTTTTTCCTGCTACCGAATATCCGGTAACTGATACCTTTTTTGCAGTACCTGATTCAACTGTATTTTTAAGATATCTTCTTAACAGCTTTGATGTTGACATAGTAACTGTCTGTCTTATAAGTGTAGCCTTATTTTCCTTAACGACCTCACCATTAGCTGATTCTATTCTTTTAACAATATGAGGCTGATACAACATTCCTCCATTGATAATAGAACAATATGAAGCCATCATCTGCATCATATTAACATTAATAGTCTGTCCAAATGAATTACATGCCGCATCTATGGTTGTCATCTTATCACCATACACTATACCTGTTGTTTCTCCTGGAAGATCAATGCCTGTCGTTTTACCAAACCCAAAGAGTGACTGGTACTGTGCAAACTTCTCATTTCCAAGTTCAAGTGCAAGATGAATCATATATGGGTTACATGAATTCATAACTGCCTGTTCAACTGTAAGAGAACCATGACCTCCTGACTTATACACATGACACTTAAGTTTATCAGGTCCTATCATCTCATATCCATTACAGGTATATGTATCTCCATCCTTGACAACACCTTCCTCTAGCGCAGATGCTACCGTAACCGGCTTGAAAGTTGAACCCGGCTCATAACTTTCTGATACACAGAAATTCGTCCATAGCGAATATAACGCATTTTTATAATCTTCATCTGACATCTTATCAATCTGTTCCTGTGTATACAAGCCACTTAAATCTCTTGGATTATTAAGATCAAACGTTGGATAACTTGCCATGCCCAATATTTCGCCATTGGATGGGTCTGCTACAACAACTGCTGTATTTTTTGATGGCTTTTCCTCATTGTATTCTTTAATACATTTTTCGATAACCGACTGCACATTATAATCTATAGTTGTAACTATATTATTGCCATCCACTGCTGCTTTTTGTGTCTCTGTAACCTCCAGTCCATCATCGACATAGCTGTATGTTGTTCCATTGGTTCCTGTAAGTTCTTCATCATACTGGCTTTCTATTCCAAGCTCTCCGCCATTATTAGCACTGGCAAAGCCTACCATATCACAGGCAAATGTCCCTAATGGGTATTTTCTTAAATAACTATCCTCAAACCAGACTCCCTTTATATTCTTTCCTTCCGTCTTATCTTTCGTAAGATTCTGGAATTCTTCTATATCATCAGGAGTAAGGCTTCTTAAAAGCTTCTGGTATCTGCTTGTTGGATTATTAGCAACTATGCTTTCAAGCTCATTTCTATCCAGATTAAAGCATTTCGTGAGTGCACTAAGAGTTGGCTCTTTGTATTCCTCATCAGATAATAGCTGCTTCACATCAAGTATAAGGTTATACACTTTCTCACTGTATGCAAGAACTGTACCATCACTGGTAAGTATCTGTCCACGCTTATAAGCCAATTCAGTAGATGTATATGTCTGATGATCTAATACTGCCTTTGCATACACATCTCCATGTGTGTAATTAATTCTGAATACCTGTCCTCCAAGCACTACTAATATAACAATAACCATACCAAGCGCTACTTTGCCCCTGGTATGGACTCTTTTTAACATTACTTTTTTTCTTCTGTACTTATTCTTTCTTAACTGTTCACTGTTTACCATAAGTACCTCTTATTACTAATATTTGTGATGTCAATAGACCAGACTATTTGGCATCTGGAACATCCTTATACTGCTTTACATATTCACTTTCTTTTGAATCATATGTAATAACCTGTCCTTTTCCTGGATACACCATTCCAAGATCATTAACAGCCGTATCATATAATGCATCATAATCTATACTTGCGTTGATATCTGCCTCAAGGGCATCATTATCATTTTTAAGTGAATTCAAAGTACTTTTTAATTCAATTATTTTATCAGAATTAACCTTCGCTGTTGCCTGGACATTAAGATACTGGTAGCATATAAAGAACACAACTGATGCAACTGTTGCAACAACTAACGTATACATAAGATTAATCTTATTATTACGTCTTATCTGTTTCTGTCTTGCACGTCTTTGTTCTCTTGACTCCTCCTGCTCCTCATTATGCTTAAGAGGCTGTACATTGGCATTGAGCTGTCTTGCTGCGCTTCCGTATTCATATAATCCGCCTGTCACTGTACCTGAGGCTCTTCTCTGATTATTTGTGTTACTTTTCTTCACTTTTTTTACCTCCCCTTATGCTCTTTCAAAAACTCTTAACTTAGAGCTTTTTGATCTGCTGTTCTCTTCTAATTCTTCTTCTGAAGGAACAATCGGCTTTCTAGTTATAACTTTTCCCTTTGATTTCTTTCCACACACACACGTTGGGAAACCCGGAGGACAAGTACATGGATTCTCATTATTCTTAAATCTGACTTTTACTATTCTGTCCTCTAGTGAATGGAAAGTTATTATACACAGGCGTCCCTCTTTATTAAGCCTGTCTATCATCATATCTATTGAATTCTCTAAAACTTCAAGTTCTCTGTTCAGCTCTATTCTTATAGCCTGATAAGTTCTTTTAGATGGGTGTCCACCTGTAGCTCTTACTTTCATTGGAATAGAAGCCTTTATGATATCATTGAGCTCAAATGTTGTTTCTATCGGTTTTATCTGTCTAGCCGCAACGATGTGCTTGGCAATGTTTTTGGCAAATCTGTCTTCACCATAATCTCTTATAATTCTGTAAAGATCATATTCGCTGTAATCATTCACGATATCTCTTGCCGTTACTTCCTGTCTCTGATCCATACGCATATCAAGCTTGGCATCCACATTATATGTAAAGCCTCTCTCTGCCGTATCCAGCTGATAAGAAGAAACGCCAAGGTCAAGCATTATTCCGTCAACCTTATCTATTGAAAGTTCATCTAATACCTTATCCATATTACAGTAATTATTTCTGACTATAGTTACCCTGTCCTTGAAAGGTTTTAATCTTTCACTTGCAGCCTTTATGGCATCTTCATCCTGATCTATACCTATCAGTTTTCCCTTATCTGAAAGTCTGCTTGCGATTTCATATGAATGGCCTCCGCCTCCAAGCGTACCATCTACATATATACCATCAGGCTTGATATTCAGTTCATCAACCGTCTCGTATAATAATACCGACTTATGCTTGAATTCCATGTCATTCATCTCCCTGCTTAATGATTCTTTATAATGATTTAACATAATCTATCCATCACACATTAATTATATCAATCATCCTTCCACCAGCCACCTAAGTAGCTGTACCACTTTCTTCCACTCTATATAGTGAAGCCCAGACTGTCCATATTCTCTGCGACCTCATCCATATCATCATCATAATCGCTTATACTTTCATCCCATCGTGTTCTGTTCCATATCTCTATGCGGCTTCCAACACCAACAAATACAACATCTTTCTCAAGTGCTGCAAACTCACGCAAAACAGATGGAATAAGTATTCTTCCCTGCTTATCAACTTCCATCTCTGCCGCTCCTGCAAGGAAAAA
>DJDY01000089.1:0-145 GCA_002435585.1 Lachnospira sp. UBA5912 | reverse complement strand
AAAAATCTTGTGAACTTTCTGGCATCTTTATTAGTAAGTGGAAGTGTCCTTAACTTTTCCTCAAACTTCTGCCAGTCTTCTTTCGTATATACAAAAAGGCAGTTATCAAGACCTTTAGTAACAACAAAGTTATCACCAAGGCTTT
>DJDY01000002.1:16313-37224 GCA_002435585.1 Lachnospira sp. UBA5912 | reverse complement strand
TTCAACTTTTTTTGATTTTTTTTATTTTTTTGTTTTCCGGCGGCAAAATATTCCTGTGAAGCCGCATAAATACTAGGTTTACGCACTTTTGTTATTTGAGGAATTTTTAACGTTTTTTTGTGCTTTTTACATCATTTTACCCACATTTCATATAAAAACGGCCTATAAAAATGTCTTAATTTCATTCAAAAATTTTTAAATGAGCATAGAAAAAAAGTTAAACTGGCATATATTTTATTCGTAATTTTAAAGAACATTTTTACTTTAACTATAAATATAATTTATTCCGGATTCTGCCATTCCTGCTTTTTACTTATTATGTCCATCCTGCGTGCATACAATGTACCGGCAATTATGCAGCACATTATTATCACTGCCATAATAAGAAGTCCAAGCCACATATTGTAACCGCCCGGACTGTACATTCCGCTTCTAAGCGCCATACAATATATAGATATAACAAGCGGATTATCAGAAAATGCCCCTACAACCAGAAACGACACAACTATAATATATGAGATTGTAGGTGAAACGATAAGTCCCACAGCAATCTGGATAATGCCAAAGGTTATAGTCATTACAAGGCTCATAACCATCATACTTGCCATAAGCCCTGTCAGATTAGGATTATCAATAATAAGCTGCTTATCCATATGAAGAAGTGAATAGCATACCTCTTTCGTTGGTACAAATGTAAAACCACCCGTACATATACCTGCTATAATAATAATGACATATAACATTGCATAACACATACAGGAGGTCAAGACACACCATATGCACTTGCTAAGCCACCATTTAATACGGCTTCCAGTCCTTATAAGTATGTCCTTACCATACCCATATAGGTCTTTTATGACATAATTGCCTATAATATAGGCTATAAATATGTTAGGAAGTATATATACAGATGATATGTCAACATTATTTCTAGCACCTGCATCAAACTTCTTAACACCATCAAACATCCACATAACCATATCACCACATGTATATGTATCTATATGCCTGTTTGCCCTGCACAGCATTATAAAATGTATAATACAGGCTATATATACCACACAAAGCACCGCATATTTCTTCCACTGCTGTACTATTCCTTCTCTTATATCGTACTTTATCTGCAACATAAACATATGCATATACGTCACACCTCCCACTTACCAAGGTATATTTAAGCTGCTGTTAATCCCTATCATATCATAACATCACGACCCCAGAAATTCCTTCTTTTTAAATCTGACTAACACATTTACAAGAGCAAACACTATAATAGCAGCCAGCAACGGATATATAATATTAGTACTTATACTTAGCCCCTTCTTATAAACTCCGCCTGATATATAGTATCTTGTAAATATAACCCCGTCACACACACCTGCCTTATCAACTGTTATTAATGCTATTGATGCCAGATATCCTGTCCACTCCTTATTCGTACACCACGATACTCCGAGCATAACAATACCAGTGACAAGAAATGTTTCAAAGGTTTCCACTATGTATGATATAAGAAGTAATACAAATGAAGGCTGTTCCTCACATATCCTGCCACTCCATGCTACACAGCGGCTGTTTAATTCATTCCAGTTATAAAACCTATCCGTGAACACCAGTCCTGCTATTGTTGTCAATATGAATACATATAATGTAAAAAATACTGTTAAAATAAGCAAGTCAACAACACTTCTTTTCCATACATTACTCACACTCCCTTCGCGGATAACCTGCATTGGTCTTTGATTATACCTTTCTACAAATAATATATAAAAAAGTACAAATGGCACACAGAATGTTGACACCATATACATCACCCCTAACAGATATATATCATATATACATGGCACAGCCCCTCCGGACATAAGATTACCCTTTGAGCTAATCAAAGCAGCAATTGTCATAACCGACAGTATTATAGCCGTAAATCTGACTTCATTTATTCTCAATAAATCTACTAACCTTTTCATAATCACTTACCTCCGTTCTGACTATATTTCATCCTGGTTCCTCTATTTTTACAAGTACTGTCTTATATGATGAACAACCGCTCCTGAATGTTAATTTAAAAACCTTTTACATCTTCAAAGAGTACGGCCTTATGAACGGGATAATTAGAAAAATCTAAATATATATCCGATTTTTTAAACAGTTCTCTCCTGTCTTCTCTTACCATTCCATTGGTGATAACAAAATAAATTATTACATCCTTGCTTTCCTTCGGTTCAATATTGATATCTTCTTTTCCATCTTCAATTATCGTACCTTGATTACTATATCCTATTGGATATGCCTCTAAACCAATATACTGTCCTATCGCTTTTTCCAGATTTTCTGTTACATCACTTTCACTAGTAACATTCATACTTATAACAAAATATTCAAAGTCATCTTTTCCTTCTATGCCATACTTTTCTTTTGCCTCATCTGCTAAAATATACGAAATATCATTTACATTTATTGTAAAATTTCTATATTCAAGACTTTCTCCAATATGATATATCTCTTGCACCGCTTTAGGAAATCTTTTATTTACATCAATAAAATTAACAGCCCATATTATGACTACTGCAATCAATATTATTATGCCGCCTGCTAATTTTATCATCTTCTTTTTATTATAATGTGTCATTCTTAACACCTCTCCACAAATAAAATACAACATCAAATGCAATAATAATTAAAATAAATAGCACATAACTCTGCCAGTAATTAGGTAATAGCTGTTCAATACTAAGCAGCTTATATGCAGCCATTCCTCTTAATGCTCTGTTAGATGACCAGTTCGTAACAGCATTAAGGAATTCACATAGTACTATAGGAAACAGCAGCACTATAAAACTGTTATTAACCCACTGGGATATCACCAGAGATATTGTTGCAAGTAATCCAGCGCATATATATTGAAGAATTAAATACATAAAATAATATACATATGGATGTGAATACCATATGTATGACCACATTCCATTGGCATTACAGCTAATAGTTCCATTAATACCTATAATTGACGGAAGAACTGCCGATGTTGCTATAAGATTTAGCAGAAGCGGAATTGTTGCGACAAAACCACCTGTTAAAAATACTGCAATAAGCTTAGCAAGCAGATAATTAATCTTTTTGGTTCTGACATAATAATTTCTGACTATTCCTTTTTTATTATCCGTATAGAATGTAACTGCATATGGTATTACCGCCAGCAATGGTATCAGCCTTATATACAATGTATAATACATATTATACCAGCCTCCTATCCATGTATTATGCACATTGACCGGTATAGCAAGACTCATTGGAACATAATATTCCAAAGGATTATCAGCCGCAGGTATAACCTGTATAACGAACTGCAATACACATATAATCATCCCTATAGCCAGAGCAACTTTAAGTGCAGTGCCCCTAAACGCCCTTTCCATTTCTATTTTAAGCATCTGTTTCATACTTCTTCCACCTTAATATCATCTATTTTAATTTTAATAAACTAATGGCAGTCATACTAACTATGTAAGTACAACTGCCATAACCTGTTAATCTGTATCCATGATGTTTAATTGCAGCAATGCCTTATTAGCTGCTAATCCCTCTTTTACATTCACACCACTGACCTCAGCAAATGAAGTTGTCATATAAATATTATTAAATGACGAACCACCTGTTTTAATATCTACGTATGTCCAATTGCCATTATCATTTAACCTCACGCCACTATCAATCCACTCTGTTTCTACAAAGAATATTAAAACAATCTCTCTTTCTTCATGCGGTTGTAATGTAACCTTATCGGATGACTTATATTTCCATCCATCTGGTACATCTGTATATGCAAATCTTCCTTCTAATCTCTGATATTGAAATGTACCATCTTCTTTTATATCACGCAGGTCATATAACATAAAAGCTGCTGGGCTTAATATATAGCTATCATTATCATTATTAGTTACTCCAAGCTTAACGCATACCGCTTTTCTTTTTATTCCTCTTTCACTTTCTGTAATACTGCCATCCTCAGCGATAAAATCATTATTATCCTTGTATAAGGCATAATTCACTAAATTATTATATGCATTCTCTGATGTTAATTGCTTCAATGCACTTATATTGTCACATGCCAGCACATCGTCTACACGCAATGTTAAAGTGTCCTTATCATTACCTTGTAATGTTACTGTAACTGCATTACCCTGCTCTATAAGTTCGGGTACATCATTAACACATTCCTTATAACCTTCTGATTTAATGCTTTTCTTATATTTATCAGAGTCAGAACTTTGTGTAGCAGCATCCTGCATACTATCACTCTCATCCATCATTGAATATATATCATCAACACTCTTCTTTCCACAGCCAGTTATGGCTATTGTCAATGAAGCCATCAGCAGTATTATGATTTTTTTCATATATATACCTCACCTTTTTGTGCTACTCGAAGACTAGATAGAGTCGGGACTCCATAAACCTCCATAATAGACGGCATCATAAGCCTTAAGGTCACCTTTTATATAGGCATAATTTTTGCCATCTTCTTTTATATAATTTATCATTTTACACACGGTACCATAATATATAGAGTATCCATTACTCTTACATTCACTTCCATCTCTACCATAACTATCGCATCCATAAGCGTAAGCATTAAAACCACAATCATCGCCTTCGTTTTGTGTACAATAAATATATACTGAGCTTGTATCCTCTTTGGCCCTGACTCCAGTTTCACATGTATTACCGTATTCAAAACTAAACTCAAATTTTGTATCAGTATAGTTACTTGCATATGCTGTAACTCCCTGTACACCTGCAATACTAACCATCACAGCAAATAATCCTGTAATAATCTTACTTGATAATTTTCTGTTTATCATTCTAAGTACCTCCATAATTTAAAATTGTTATATAGAATTCCGCCGGCGAATTACTATGTAATGCATTATAACACATTAATTTTACGATATTTTGCAAATGTAAAAAGTTGTATCTGTTGATGTAATATTTTGCAAGTTTGTTATTATTTTAACAATATTATGGCTAAATTATTGCTTTTCTTTTCTCATTCTGGTACATTTTTACCTAAAGCCCTTTTATATCTTCAAGCAGCACTGCCTTATGAACGGGATACTCATAAAAATCTATTTTGCCCTAATTAATTACATCATCATAATTATATAGAGTCCGGACTCCACAAACCTCCATAATAAACAATACCATAAGTTTTAAGGTCACCTTTTATGTAGGCATAATCTTTGCCATCTTCTCTTATATAATTTATCATTTTACGTTTAGTACCATAATATATAGAATATCTGTTACTCTTACATTCGCTTCCAGCTTTATCATAATTATCGCATCCATAAGCATAGCCATTAAAACCACAATCATCGCCTTCATATTCTGTACAATAAATATATACTGAGCTTGTATCCTCTTTAGCTCTGACTTCAGTTTCACAAGATTTATTAAAATATTCAAATTCAAACTCAAATTTTGTATCACTATAGTTACTTGCATATGCCGTAACTCCCTGTACACCTGCAACACCAACCATCACAGCAAATAATCCTGTAATAATCTTACTTGATAACTTTCTGTTTATCATCTTAAGTACCTCCTCGTATTTAAATGATTGTTATATAGAATTCTGCCGACAAATTACTATGTGATGCATTATAACACATTAATTTTACGATATTTTCCAAATGTAAAAAGTTGTATCCGTTGATGTAATATTTTGCAAGCTTGTTATTATTTTAACAATGTTGTGGTGAAATTATTGCTTATATTTCTATTGTTATCTCCGTTCGATACACATTATCCGTTATTTTTTCACTATATGTACCTTCATACTTATTTACAAGGCGGCGCACATTATTAATGCCTCTTCCATGGTCTATATAGTATGATATTGGCTTCTTTACTTTATTTTTTATATAGTTATTCTCAATTACAATTATAAGTCTTCCTATACTCTGCGTTATAATTATATGTACGTAACCACCCTTTTCGACAGCTTTAGCTCCCCTGATACTGTTATCAAGAAGATTGCCTATTATAACTCCCATATCTCCCATATCTATATCGAGCTGTTCAGATACCTCTGCTTCACATTTAAGCTCTATATCAGCATCCAGACCATCCAGCTTATATGTAAGTATATTATTGATAAGAAGATTGTTACAGTATATTTTTCCTTTAACACTGTCTACACTTCCTATCATACTATCAAGATACTCAAGTACTGTATCGCTGTCATTCTGTGATACAACAGCTCTGAGCGTATTAAGACGGTTCTTCATATCATGTCTTATATTTCTTAGTTCTTCCTGACCTGCTTTTATATTGTCATATATCTTGCGGTTAGTTTCACGCTCCCTTTCCAGCATAATAAGTTCATAGCTATATCTGTTGCTTCTCTCTATTGCATTAGTAAATATTACGATAATATTCATAAAAAACCATAATATTACAAGTATTACTGTTATACTATGTCGTATCTGGACATATTCATATCCGATACGGCTGACCAGCACGATTAGCATTGTAACCGACAATGATGTAAATGTTATGGCTGTTCCTCCTATTTTCCCAAATTCTACCCCTATATATTTTTTATATACATTTACAAGTATAATAAATATTATTTTTATCATTATTATACACATTATCTCACTTTTTATATCTGCATAATGTTTCTCTATTCTTGTAAAAGAATATGTTTCAAGGAAAAATCTCACAACAATATTAGTGCTTATCATCATTCCTATATAATAAGCTATATCCGTAATATTTCTGTATATCTCTACTGTTTTGTCCCGTGTAAGCAGCATAACAGGCGCAAGAATTATATACATTCCACTTCTGTTGTAATATAAGAATGTGCAGTTACATATAATATCTATGATTATAACTGCAACTGCACTGATATAATTTATACTGTTATATTCTCTTTTTCTCCCCGCATATCTTTTATACTCCATATATATAATGTAATCCAGAATTCCCATAAATATATCTAATATATATGTATCGTATATCATACTAATCCTCTTTTCTGCGCATGTTTTTTGCGCATAACAAGTTGTGCCTTTACTCTACCAGAGTCTTCTGCTTCTGCCTCTTTCTGATGTTATGTACCGTGTATAGTCACTTATTATATTATTGTACATACCTCTTCCCATACTCAGATGTATTTCTTCTTCCCCTATTGCTCTTTTGCATATCACTTCTGTTTTATGTATATTGCATACATATCTGTAATTTACTATACAGCCACTTCTTGGTCTTCCAAATATAAGCTCTGGCAGTTCACTATATATCTCCTTAACTATCCCATAGAAGCAGTATTCGTTATCTGATGTGACTATTTTAACACGTCTTGCATTAGACTCAATATATACTATATCATCGTAATATATACTTATTATTTCTCTTTTATAGCTGAACACCAGCTTTTCCTCATTCTCATACATCATCTCTTCAAGCTGTGTCACTATCTTATCGGTCTTCTCTTTCGTAACTGGCTTTATCAGATAATTAAATGCATGCACATCAAAAGCCTCATGCATATAACCAGTATGGCTTGTTGTAAATACTATCATTGCATTTTTATTTTTTGACTTTATATATCTTGCAAGCTCAACACCATTATCTTTGCCAAGCTCTATATCAAGAAAATAGGCATCATATTTTATAATATCATTCTCTATTTTTTTAATATCATCCACACTGAAATATATGTCTATATCATACTTTGTCTGTGTTTTTTTTAGCCGTTCCTTAAGATAATTCTCCAGTTGTCCAGCCTGTATCCTGTCATCCTCGCATATTGCCACCTTCATCTTACAGTTCCCCTTTCTATTTCCTGATACACATATAAAACATTTTCATTATACAAGAATAATCTTCATTATAAGGTTATTATTATACACGAACTCAAGGAAGCTGTTAGAATGTATCTGTGCAAGTATATCTGCTGCCCACGAGCTGTTTCCTGCTGCTGTCACGATAGTGAATACAAGCCATACAACTATAAGTCCTTCCACAATGCCCGCAAGCATTCCCAGAAGCCTGTCTGCCTGGTGTATAACCGGAAGCCTGCTTATGATTCCGGTTACTGCGGTAAGAAGCTTAAGCACTGTATACAGTACTATGAATACAACACAGTAGCTGACAGCATTTACTATAATCAGTGTCATCTGTGCTGCAAATATCTTTGAGGCTATATCTTTTAATGTAGATGCAGCCGAATCTCCTGCCACTTCTACAAGCGCTGATGTCACTGACTTTGACATACTATTAGTAAGACTTTCTGGAAGATTCATGCGCTCACTTATCACTGCGACCTTTTCTTCTATATCATCTACATATGATGACACACCTGACTCAATAAGCTTGGAATCATCCTCGCCATAGCTTTTTCCATCCCTTGATACATTTTCATATATGCTTTTTTCTATCTTGTCATCCCACTGTGTGTTGTTTCTTATATATTCACTAAGCACAGGGGATGCAAATGTTGTAACTGCTATGGTTACTATCATGGCTGCAAGCGAAACCGCTATCCTTATAACACCCTTTCTCATTCCAGCTAATGCAAATATACATAGAACTGCCAATACCGCTATCAAAACCATAATATCTGTTCTCCGTTTCTTTACTTATGGTTACTGTTCACAGCTATGCAGCACCCACTGCATATTGCTGTTCTTTAACAGTAACTTAACATCCTACTTAAGCTTTATATTCTGTATATACTTGGCACTTATAAGCACATACTCCCCTCTTGTGCCTATAGGTATAACCTTGCTTGCCGGCATATCGAAGCTCATGCTGGCTATATTCTTACCGCTAAGGTTGTATACAGACAGTGTCGTTGAGTTATTCATCACCACGCTCTTCTTATCAAATGCAATATTCTCAACCTGTGTTCCAAACTGTGCCTCACACACCTTGCCGCCGGATGTGTTGTATACAAGCATTTTATAAAGCTCACCTGATGCTGAGTTATCTACTATAACGCCTATATAATTCTCCGAGAAAAACACTCTGCTTATTGCACTGTCTATGCTTATTTCCTTCTCCAGGCTTGGATATTCTTTTATCTTATATATGCTTATAACATTCTCACCTACTGCTACTGCTATGTTGTTACTAAGAAACTGCACATCTCCTACAAGTGTATCATTGTAATGGTTGAATCCACCGACCACTCGCTCTGTTTCATTCTGTCCGACCTCTGAGAAATTGTAGAATACAACATTGGTCTTAATATCTTCACCGCTTACATATACGTATGAGGCTATAAGCTTGGTTGCATCGTTGGATATGCTTACATCCAGAGGATATCCGTCACCCGATACTGTTGTCTTGATACTGTATATTTTAGTTCCTTCCTTGGAATACATATTGATATAGTTAGCTTCGTTATCTTCAAGAACTGCCACAACCGCACCATTGGATGCAACTTCTATCTGTGATATGACAAGTGAGGTATCTATCTTTCCAAGAAGCCCTGTCTTGTTAAATACATATACTGTGTTTCCGTTGATATCACCTACTGCTACACAGTCCTCACACATCTTTACCTGTGGCTTCTGCATGGAATATGTCTGGTTCCATATAGCTTTTCCCTTATCTGTATAGTATGACACGCCATCATTGCTGTACTTGATGTATCCTCCCTGATAAGCTATATACTGTGAAGTTGCAGTATCCTCCCTGTTTATCGAACCAGTCACACTATAAGACGTATATGAATATCCATCTAAAAGGTGCATAGCAAGCACAACTGCTCCTGCTATAAGTGCTATAACAAGCGCTATAAGCAGTCCCATCCTTATCCTGTGTCTTACTATGCGTCTCCTTACTTCCTCATAATCAGCTTCTTCAGTAACTGCTGACTGTTCTATGTTTTTGTTAATGCTTCCTACTGTATTGCCATCTGTATTTAACTTAATTACTTTCCTTACAGGAGCGTTCTTATCTCCTGTGAATCTTGAACCACCTGATATTATGTCAGCCATTATTTATCCCTCATTCTGCAGGTATTCTGCCATTTTTATCTGATATATTAATAATTAGTATTTTATAATATAAGGACTGCATGAATTGCATGCCAATGTAACAATCCTGATACATAGCTGAGTGGCAAAGTTTCCTTTTGACACTCACATCATTTTATAAATAAAATACTGATTTTAATTATACATAATACACATAAATATTCAAGAAAGTTTATCCTAATGTTAACGTCCTGATTCCAGGATTTTTTATTCTAATCCTTTATATCCCAACCTGTTTCAACCCATTATATTCCAACCTGTTTTTACTGTTTACGTTTTACAGTTATATTACAAAGCTTTATTTAATCCGGCAGCTTTATCTCCTGTCCTATATATAACACGTTACTATCGCTTAATCCGTTATACCTCATAACCTCCTGATATTTAGTTGTAGTTCCATAATGACGTTTGCATATACCCATAAGTGTATCACCTGATTTTACTGTGTATGTACTGTAGCTGTCCGGCTTTGCACTATTGGCTGCTGGTGATACTCCATCATCATTATCATCATCAGAACCCTGTCCACCACTCACTACGGACTGTTGCGTTGTTGTAGCTGTTTCTGATGTTTCCTGCGTTGCAACAGAATCCGACACAGTTTCTGTTGCATGATTTAATGTTTCGGCGCCTGTGGTATCAGAGTTATCTGTATTATGTGATGTACCTGAATTATGTTCAGCTGGTGTTTTATCTGCCATGCTGTTTTCATCAAGAGGATACACATCCCCTGACAGCTTGTTTACCTTTATAGCATTTCCCTCATCAACATTATCTTCTGATGAATTGACATTCTGTGCTGATTTATCATTGCTATTCTGTCCTCCTGTGCTTCCTTCAAGCTGGTTCATCAGGTTATTAACCGACTGGTTAAGATGCTTCATTCTCTCATAATTATTCATAAGATTAATTCCAATAACTATGATTACAACCACAAGGAAAGCACTTACACCATACATGAAACTTCCGC
The DNA here is from genome assembly GCA_002435585.1 of Lachnospira sp. UBA5912. Lineage (GTDB taxonomy): Bacteria > Bacillota > Clostridia > Lachnospirales > Lachnospiraceae > Lachnospira. Next base: position 26,199 of record DJDY01000002.1, on the reverse strand, counting down.
TTTTCCTCTGCTCCTTTAGTTCTTCCTTTTCCCTTATTATATTCCTGATATTCTTTACAACCCTGTCACCTGTTGTATCCTCACACGACTTTTTTTCACTGCGCTCAAGCATATATTCCTGCATCTCATAGTTTCGTTCATAGAAGCACACATATCCCTTCTGCCTTTTTAACGCTCCTTTTTCATACAGATAAAAATGTTCTTCCTTCTCAACCGTATCAACAAGGTATAATGTCTTCATATTTCCTGCAAAGTTATCAAGATGAAGCTTTTTTAGTCTTGCCATACGTTCATCTGTTACCTCCGGCACTACAGCAAACCATCCCACAACCGAAAGATCAGGAAAATATTTTTCTGTATCCGAGTATATTTTATTCCATACATTTTCATTAAAGTATATCCCTGTATCTGATGTGTCGCCTAAAGCCGCCTTTATTACGCCTTTTACAAACACACATTTTTCGTTTTCTTCCTTCGCCAGTTCCCCCAGCAGAACCCCTGCCTGTTCTTCTTCCGGGTTGTTATACGCAATAGAGTTAATATATGTAAACGCGTAATCCTCTATGTATATCTTCTTATCTGAGCTGACATCACCTATCTGCTTGATATTCTTAGGTCTTCTTATACATGTTTTATTATCTTTGGGATTTTTTTCTGATTTATCTGAATCATCTTTGTTACATATTATCTCTATCATGTCCTCCTCCATTCTGCTTTAACAGACAGGTTCTATAGCTTAGCTGTCTGTAACATCATTTATATTAATACATCATGGGTAAAAGGCTTTACGCCCATGGCTGATGTCAAGTTTTCATCCCGTAAACACAGGGATGTCCACTTATAATGCTTGAATAATATCATTAAACGTTTGTGAATTTTATCAGAAAATGTCGGAGAAAAATATATTTTTAAATAGGGGAATATTTTATGTGTTTTTGAATAAAATGATGTTATCAGTCTTATCATACAGACATGACTGTTAAATATCATTATAAAATGAACATAGTACGAAAAACATTATCGATTTGATATCTGATTTTTCATACACGGGATTTGTGTCTGCGCACACTTGATACAAACCCGATATACACAAAAAATGTGCGCAGAAATGGGGATTATTATGCGCTATTATTACGATTCTTCAAGTAACGATGCCGCTTTTCTGTTAAGTGAAAAGTTAAAGTACATAATAAAAACTTCTAAGGATTGCAAACAGGAAACTATTATATTATGTGTTGGAAGTGACCGTTCTACTGGCGACAGTCTTGGTCCCATTGTAGGGTACAAGCTTAAGAAAAGTATGCAGTGTGGCTTCTATGTGTATGGTGATCTTACACACCCTGTCCATGCCGCTAATCTTTCAAGATATATGGAATGTATCAACCAGACATTTACCAACCCCTACATCATCGCAATCGATGCTTCTCTTGGCCGTAAAGATCACGTTGGACTTATCACTCTTGGAGCTGGTCCCCTTCGCCCTGGTCTTGGGGTTAAAAAAAAGCTGCCTGAAGTGGGGGATGTCCACATCACTGGAATCGTAAACGAATCCAGTAATGAAAACCACTCCACACTCCAGACAACCCGTCTGTGTGTTATTATGCAGATTGCCGATGTCATCACAAGTGCATTCGGGATGCTTCAGACTGACTAATCTGATAATACTGCAATTAATCAGTTCTAATGCTGGTTTTTATATTCTGCGACTGCCTGTGCTATAGTTGTACAGGCTCCGCTCTTCATAATATTATACAGCTCTGCAAGTTTTTCTTTATCTACGAATTCCTTGCCAAGATATGCTTCATAATTAGATGATATATATATACGCTGCTGCTTTATCAGATCATCAAGCTTTGTATATTCATCTTTTTTCTTTGTAAGCTCATTTTTCATAAGTTCAAGCTTATCTACATATCTTCCCTGTATCTCCTCTAAGATATCTGGTTTTACTGTCTCTTCGAACTCTTTAAGTGCACCTTGTTTTTCATTTTCCGTCTTTTCTATGTTATCATGAATGTCATTAATCTTGTGATCAAAGCTTTCAAGTCCATATAGAGAATCATTATCATCTTTCTTTATGGAATGACGGATCTTCTTAATAATATTTTTATTATTTCTTATTCTGTACTTGGTATCCCTTGCAGCTATTATAGTATTATAGTGTGGCATGATGAGGTTAATATACACACATCTGCTTACTATAAGGAATAGTATTGCAACCACAGCCGTGTATACGACAGAAACCCATACTGGTACGAAAGGAAGAATATAAAGCAATGCTGGAATTCCCGCACACATTATAAGCATAAAAAGAATATATACAAGCACATCCTTTACCTTGCGTGACAAAAATACCGCAAGAAAGAATGTATTGTTTGTAATCTTTGGAATATTTTCCTGTATAAATGCTTTCTCTATCTGTGAAGAAAGCTCTTTATTCTCCTGCCTTAAAGATGCAGTTTCTGTCTGGATTCTCTCCTTCATTCCCTGCTGTTTTGCCTTATCTCTGTCTGCCTGTACCTGTTTTATCTTATCTTTATCACAGGCTATTGCCTTATCATATCCGGCACAAATAGAATCAGTGCTTTCTTTAATTCTGGCTGATATTTCTTCCTGCATGGCCTTTGTCGTGTTATCAGTCTCTTTAGTTATATCTTTAATGCTTGCAGATATGTGTTCAAGTCTTTCCTGATTATCCTCATACTCGTTAATATCGGATAAAATCTGCTCTAAAACACTCTGGTCTGCACTTAGTATATTCTGTTCTGCCATTGTCTACTCCTGTGTTATCTATCCATAATATATCTTAACATGTCTTTTGACACTGGTATCATATAACGTAAGAATGAAAGGTCAAAAAGCCGTTTATGCCTGCATAAAACTTTTGATTTTCAGACCCACCTGACACCATCATATATAAATACATAACATATAACCGCTGGCTGCAGTCTGAAATTAATATTCGGACTGTAACCAGCACTTATTTTAATTATCATTTATTAATTACTTGTTGTTTCTATAATAATTGATAAGACATCCATCAAGAATAATCTGGCGTTCATCATCTGTAAGTTCATCCATCTTAAGTGTGAATTCCTTCATATCCTTGTTAACAACATACGCTTTCATAGATGTTGCCTTGTTCTTAACAGCCTCTGTTATCTCAGGTATGAATATATAGTCACCATTGGCAAAAGGAAGTTCACCCTTATCTACTATAAATGGAAGCATACCCCAGTTGATAAGATTAGAGCGGTATCTCTTGGTAGCATATTCGTTAGCTATGTTAGCCCATCCACCAAGTACCTTCTGACATGAAGCTGCCTGCTCCCTGGCTGAACCATCACCTGGTTTAACTGCGAATATTGTACTTCCTACACCAACATTTTCCTTACTTACATCATAAGTTTCCTTAATCTTATGCATAATATCTCTTAACTCTGGAAGTGCCTCACCCATACATTCACCGGCTTCTCTTGCCTTTTCTGCCTTCTGCACTTCCTTGGCACGTCCAACATATGCTGGATCCTTTCTTGAAAGTGCAAACTCAGCAAGTCCTAAAGGATTAGAACGGAATGATGATGTTTCACCTGATGGAATAAGTTCGTCTGTTGTTGTTACAGGGTCATGTATCTCTGAAACAACCTTTATTATAAGATTTTCTGGAAGTGCAACCATCTCTGGCCAGTCCTTGATGTTAGGACCAAACTGGATTTCCTGGTCAGGATCTGCTACTCCCTTGCTGTCAAACACTCTGTTAGCATATATGTTGCTGTCAAAATGATATGTTGGGCCTGTAAACTCAACATCACAATCTGTAGCTGCTGTAAGGAAGCCCTTATTAGCTGCTGTAGCTGCGATAGACCTTGCATCCATAAGTGCAACTGATGATATCTGTCCATTCTGCAGCTTAGAACCTTCTCTGTTAGGGAAGTTTCTTGTAGAATGTCTGATTGAAAATGCGTTGTTAGCAGGTGTATCACCAGCACCAAAGCATGGTCCACAGAACGCAGTCTTAACGATAGCACCTGTTTCCATAAGATCTGCAAGTCTTCCGTTTCTTGCAAGCTCCATATATATAGGTGTACTTGCAGGATATACACTGAGTGTGAACTCATCAGCACCGATAGAGTGTCCTCTTAATATATCAGCTGCTGCGCATATATTCTCGAATCCACCACCAGCACAACCAGCGATGATTCCCTGATCTACATATAACCTGCCATCTTTAATCTTGTTAGTAAGCTTAAAGTCTACCTGTCCATCAAGACTTACAAGCGCTTTCTTTTCTACATCATGAAGAATATCAACAAGGTTGGCATTGAGTTCATCAATAGTATATGTATTGCTTGGGTGGAATGGCATAGCTATCATAGGCTTAATCTTGCTAAGGTCAACGTATACAACACCATCATAGTAAGCAACAGATCCAGGATTGAGTTCCTTATAGCTTTCACTTCTTCCATGGATATCATAAAACTCCTTAATCTTATCATCTGTTCTCCAGATAGATGAAAGACATGTAGTTTCTGTTGTCATAACATCCACACCGATTCTGAAATCAGCGCTTAAGCTTGAAACACCTGGTCCTACGAACTCCATAACCTTATTCTTAACATATCCGTTAGCAAATACCTCTCCAATTATGGCAAGTGCCACATCCTGAGGACCTACACCCTTCATAGGCTCACCTGTCATATATATGGCAACTACACCAGGCATATTGATATCATATGTCTTGTTAAGAAGCTGCTTAACAAGCTCAGGACCACCTTCACCCATAGCCATTGTACCAAGGGCACCGTAACGTGTATGGCTGTCTGAACCAAGAATCATCTTTCCACCCTCAGCAAGCATCTCTCTTGCAAACTGGTGGATAACTGCCTGATGAGGTGGTACATAGATTCCACCATACTTCTTTGCACAGGTTAGACCAAACATATGGTCATCTTCGTTGATAGTTCCACCTACTGCACATAAGCTGTTGTGGCAGTTAGTAAGTACATAAGGAATAGGGAACTTCTCAAGTCCTGAAGCTCTTGCTGTCTGTATAATACCTACAAATGTAATATCATGCGAAGTCATCTTATCAAACTTAATCTTAAGCTTATCCATATTACCAGAAGTGTTATGATTCTCTAATATGCCATAAGCTATAGTATTCTTAGCTGCCTCTTCCTTAGTTATATTCTTACCTGTCTTAGCAGCAACTTCCTGCGCCGCTGTCTGGCTATCCTCAACTACTTCCGTTCCGTTAATGAGGTATGCTCCACCTTTGCTTAACTTAATCATCGCAAACTCTTTTCCTTTCCCGTTTTAATAATATACTTTCTGGTATCTGACTTTCCAGATTTAGAATTTCTGAAATTAATCAAAATATCAAAAAACCTTCTATTAATCTTCAAGATATTTAGAAACCTTATTCTTAATATCCTCTATAACCGAAGCATCTGCCTCGTTCTGCTTCCATGTTACGTTTACCGTATCATTCTTGTATCTTGGAATAATATGCATATGGAAGTGGAATACTGTCTGCCCTGCTGCTTCTCCATTATTCTGGACTATGTTAAGTCCATCAAAATCAAGCGCTTTTCTGTATGCCTTAGACAGTTTAACAGCAACCTTGAACACATGTGCAGCCGTTTCATCATCCATTGAATATATATCATCATAATGATTCTTCGGTAATATAAGTATATGCCCCGGTGCTGCCGGACTCGCATCAAATATAACCTTAACTACATCATCTTCATATATTGAATTGGTTGGTATGTCTCCATTAGCCAGTTTACAAAAAATACAATCATCTTTTTTCATAAACTCTTTCTTCCTCCTTATACATCATTTACTTATTTCATATTTAAGTATATACTCGTATAATAACTTAAAGCAAGGCTGATTACAACATTTTTGCTGATAATTATTCAATAATTATTCAAATGTATGTATAATTAATTATGCACCATCAATATTAAAATGTAACTGTCAAAAGTATAAAAAGTCGTTTCTGCTTGCAGAAAAAGACTTTTTTACTTGTGACACGCTAAACACCGAAAACGTAATAAAATGTCGTGAATACGGCATTTTATGAAAGTTTGAGGTGTTTAAGGATTGCGTGAATTGCATAGCAATGTAGCAATCCTGATACATCAGTGAGTGGCAAAATTCACTTTTGACACTCACATCACATTATATATTGTAATGAGTGCAAAGGAAACGGGTAATTATGATGTAGCAATTATGTTAACGTTATGTGTCTGTACGTGCCTGGCACAAAGCCGTTATCTGCAATGGCACGTAGAAATGAGGGGCTATATGTTTAACAAAGAGGAGTATGATACAATTGCATCAATATGTAATAAAAACGATGAACTATCACGCGTATTATCTGACTTAAGAGAAACTTCTTTAGATGAATTATCTGTTGTCTCACACGAAATCAAGAATTATGCAGCATATCTTAAAACTTCTTACCAGTTTATTTCACGTAAAAATTCCGAGCTAAATGATAATAAATTCTGGAACAATATGGGGACAACTATTGACGAACTTGTCGAATACATGAACCGGACTTCTTTATACCGCTACAGCTTTAAGGATAGCGAAACTGTTAAATGCAGTGTAAGTGATATCCTTGAACGCATCTCAAAACATATTGATAAAAAATATAGTGCTATAGATTGTTGTAAGAAAGATTATTGTAATAAGGATTATGACGAAAAAAAATATGATGAGAAAAATTATACCAGCGACAGAAATAGCAGCAACATCCTGCTAAAAACCGAGCTTATAAATACAGATGAGAACGCAGTATTCTACATATCCTCCCATCTTCTCACACTTGGCATCAACGAACTTATAGATAATGCCTGCGAAGCTGCTATAGATAATATCTGTGAGACTGCCGCAAATAATGTATATGAGACTGCCATAAATAATGTATGTGGGACTTCTGACCATATACAACTGCTTATACGCGTAAGTAACCATAATAATACGATTATTATATCGATAATGAACCAGTCAGACAATGAACCAGACTATTCACTGTTAGTCAGTGGCAAAGATTGTAGCAAAGATGATAATTTATCGATAGAAAGCAACTCTGGTTATGATAAGATTGGAAATGATAATTCCAATACATACAACTATGACTTAAGAAAACTTTGTACACCATTCTTTACAACGAAAGAAAACCACACAGGTCTTGGATTATCAAGTGTCTATCAGATGTGCATATTAAGCGGTACCAGCTTCAATATGACTTATAACAGTTATTCACATATGACAACGACAAGTATTACCTTGAAAAAAGCTTAAAAAACTTAATTTAAAGAACCTGATGTATTAATGTATTGATATATTGTGCTATTGCTATCAAAAATAAACATGCATGTATACATCAGGTCTTTTTGTAATAATTCCAAGCTAATATATATATATTTATACTTATCTATAAACACATCCAGAATGCTTAAGCATAAAATTTCATTTTATACCCACAAAAGTCTTCTACTCTCCGAAATCAAATATCTCATCCAGCATTCTGAGTGTCCTGAAATTACCCTTTGCTGTCATATCACCGGTCATGAATGCCCTATGAAATGTAATTCTTCCCTGAACTATATTATCAAATGTTTCCTTTGACATCTTACCTATGACATCTGCCGCCATATCCTCTCCAAAGGCTACATTAAGCTGATCACCTGCAACATCGACAACAATATTTTTATCCTTGTCGCTTATCATAAACATATATCTGCCATTATAACTAAGCTCTGGTTTAAAGTGATTTCTAAATACACTTAGATAATAATCATCGCCTCCGTTAGCCTGGTCATTCATGAGTTCCTTATATATACTTGCAAGTGACTCTATATCTTCCTTCTGTGTCTTAACGAATTCATCATCAGAAGCATACTCTGACAGCTGTTCGCTCTCCTGTGGTGTAAAGTTTACCACTTCCTTTATAACATTCTTTCTTATTGTCTGGCTGCTTGAAGGAAGTCTCTTAACCTTCTTTGATATAGTCCTGTATATATTCTCAGCATACTTTTCTATAATATCCTTGTACTCCTGGTTGAATTCAAAATCAGTTGTATCATCAACATATGCGCTAAGTGAACTTCCTACAACACCACCTATTATTTCCCATGAGTTACAGAGTGCTGTTACAACCTCTCTCTCACCATATGCCCTTGACATTACAACCGGAAACATATATGTAGATGCGGCCTTATTCTTATCTGCATATAACCAGCATGAATCAAGAAGTGTCTGCATGTATCCACCCATGCCAACCCACTCTACTGTTGTAGCAAATATAACACCATCTGCATCCGCTACCGACTGTGATAATGTTGTTATTGTGTTCTTCATCTCATACAGATTATATCTTGTAACAGTTACATTCAGTTCTTCTAACACTTCCTGTATTCTGTTTATCACAACTATTGTTGGATCATCAACCATTCCGCGTCCACCATAATATATATTAATATTCATAAAATAGTCCTCCATATACTGATTTTGCCAGTAAATTAAATTGTATCATATGAAAATGGATTTGGCGATATACTGGTACATATATTTATTTATTCTTTATACTAAGCTTTTCCTTTGCCTTATTGTATTCATCTTCTGAGTACTTTGTTAATATTTGTTCTTTTGTTATGCCAAACTCAAGCATAGAAACTATTGCTTCTATTCTTTCTTCCATTTTTCCTTCCATCTTCCCTGCATTCTGCAGTTTTTTCAAAGCATTACACATATTAACTCCCTTTTCATAATCCATTGGCTGAATTCCCATCATAATATATGCATCTTTTATTATATCAATATTCATACATAATACAACTTTCCTTCAATCCACTATTTTTTCAATAAAACAACTAGCTAAGATATGCTCACCTTAAAATTATAAGATGCCACCCTTAATATATCCCCATCCGCTATACGTGTTTTATTATGCATATCTATTCTCTCATCATTTATATATGTTCCATTGGTAGAATTCATATCTTCTATGTAAAACTTATCATCATCCTGAAGCAGACAAGCATGCATTTTACTTATAACTGGTGAATCTATGAATATATCTGCACTTCCCTCAAGGCTTCCTATTGTACATGGATATTTCGACAGTTCTATGCTTTCTAATGGCTGCTCATATGTATCTCCTTTTTTCAGATATAGCTGTTTATCCTTATTGTCCAGCAGACTAAGTGTAAGTTTATTATCTTTTAACATCTTAAGATAATCGCTTAACAGCATTGTATGATTAACCATCGTCTTTTGTTCTTCTTCATCCTTCATCACCTTTGCTGTTACCATATTACTGTATACTGTTTTTTCTGAATCATCATTTTTTCTGTCATATTGTGGTTCTGATGCATTTCTATCTCTGTCTGTATAATTATTCATCTTATTGTTACTATGTATGATATCCGAATAATTATCTGCATGAATATTGCCCTGATAATCTATTTCATTATCTTCATCAGCCTTATTGTTATGCAATCTATATGGCATAAGTTCGTCTTCCGTCACTTTATCTTCACTTGTAAGTTCACCTATAATATCCGCCACTTTGTGGGATATATAGAATATAAACATACCTGATATTATACATATTACCGATGTTATCGTATTGAGCTTAACTGGCGCATATTTCCTGAAAAACATACTTAGGACTGCATTTAACACCACAACAACTGCAATTGCTTTCATAGCAAACCTTACTGTTTTATTATTTTTCTTTTCACTATCGCCTTCAATTCTCTCAGGCATAACATCTTTAATAATTCTGTCACTATGCTGATTATTTTGTTTTAAATTATGATAATGGTTTCTTTTATTATTATCCTGATTTTTTAAACCATTATTA
>DJDY01000002.1:15396-16253 GCA_002435585.1 Lachnospira sp. UBA5912 | reverse complement strand
TTTATACTATCATTCTTTCCCCTGTTATCCAGATTCTTATGTATACCCTCTCTGATTCTCCTATTATCTGACTTTCTCGAATTTACATCATGAGTTATTCCCGCTGCATCCTGATATGCAGAATCAGCACAATTATAATCATCATAATGAGTCCTGTTATCACATGTCATATCATTTGTCGGCATTTCATTACCCACAATATCTTTATTTTCACTGACAATATGCGGCTTTTCTTCATCACTGAAAAAATCCATCAGGCTATGCGGTGTGTAGTCTCTTACAAGTATCCTCTGATATATTTCATAAAACTTAACCAGACTTGCCTTTTCAACTGAATGGTCGAATCTTTCCAATATGTATTCAAAAAGTGAACGCATATTTTCGTAAAAATCAGCCCCACCTGCAACTGGTGAATACATAAAACTATATTTTTTATTGGCAAGTGAAACATATATATGCTGTGGCTTTAATATAACCCTGTCAAGGTCTAACATATATTCATCAACCACCCTGACCATTCCACTTATATTACTAAAAAGCTGTCTTACATCATCCATCGTAACCTTTCCATATTCAAACAATTTGCTAAGCTGCTGCTTGGATGAAATATCATAATATATGCAGTTTTTCCCATCTATTTCATTCATCGTAAGTGTCAGAAAATGTTCAGGCATATTAAGCATAAGCATTTTAACCTCATAATCACCCTCACAGTTCCATTCTTTTTTGGCATCTATCACTGCATAATTAATGCTGTTATCACGTTCGTATCTTACACTCATTTCTCTTTCCAATGTATCTTCCATACTAGTTCCTCATTTCTGCGCACGTTTCCCTGCATAACGAGTTTGTGTCAA
>DJDY01000002.1:0-15340 GCA_002435585.1 Lachnospira sp. UBA5912 | reverse complement strand
GTGTGAAAAATCCATTTTTCACACTATGCTCATTTCTGCGGCTTCATTAATATATTAGTTTTTCTTATAATCTCCTCAGCACTGTTTTTATACACCTGCTGGCTCATATTTATTATGCCAGCTTCTGTTTCCCCCAAATTTAGTTTAAATGGCCAGTATGCTGTGCAGATAATCTGATTTATACTTCTATTATCAATATCAGTTACAGCATCACTTCCATATTGAACATTTACATTCTTAATAAATATTGTTTTTTCTTCTATATATTTTCCACTTTTTATAAGCAGATATCCTAATTCATCTTCTGACATATCTTTAGAACACTCTATAGCTGCCTGATTAAGTATATTTCTCATAACCACCTTATCATGCATATATCCACTGACACTGATAAGTGCAATTATAATTAAGGTAAACACTGGTATTATCACCGTATTTTCCACTGTATGCATATTGCTATCAACCCCTTTTCATACACACAAGCGTTAACATATATGCCATAAACAGGTATGGAATATATGGCACCGCTGTTTTTATATTTATTTTCTTAAGTAACACCAACGCTCCACCCGAAACAGCAAGCATCACAAATGATACCATCACCGCAAAAAATGCCATGTATACATCAGAAAGCAGACATACATATCCTATAATTATCCCATCTGCTTCCCCTATCATCGATGTAAACACCGATAAAAGTATAAACATAACGGCAGCAATAATTGATATTACTATCTTCTTATAATCAATGCCTTCACCAGAATACTGGTAATCGCACACATACATTACCGGTATCAGTGCTCCCGTTATTATAAGCCACCATACAGGAAGTTCCCTGTTTCTTATGTCCTTATATGAAAATATAACAAGACATATAACAAGATATACTATCTTAAACACTTAACACCTCCCAATCATCCCTTACATTTTTCACATAACCTTCTGTTTCCTACATCCGATTTTCTTACTTTCTGTATATCACGTCTTAGTTCTGTACACTTATCATTATTGTGATAACGTGTACCATATTCCGTATAATAAATGTCTGTGCTGTCACCACCAGATTCTGCTGCTTTCCCATCACTATATTTACCAGAAATATTACCGCATACCTGACATGCATAATATTTTGCTCCTGAGCTGTTTCTTAACAAATCTATATCTGATTTTTTACAACTTTTTATATAACGTAACAGGTACGTGCACTGTGAATCTATGTGATATACCTCTCCTCCTGCTGTTATATACACATATTCTGCCGAATCCTTCTGTGCATCAGAATATCCATCCTTGTCCTCACCAAGCCATGCGTTAATCCTTTTTCTGTCGGCAATTTTTATTTTTGTATCGCCAAATATATCAAAAGGATTTTTTATATAATAAGATACCTTAATATCTATAACCGAATTTCCCTGAAGCACCTTGGAACTTATAAATATGAACCCCGCATCTCCGTTTACGATATTATTGTCCTTTGCATAGTCATTTCCCAACTCCTTAAGAAACACTCTTCTTATAGTTTCTACAACCATCCCCTTTCTGATTCCGCCATTATTACTGTCTATCGTATTACTATCTGCTATTCCATCATCTATAGCCTTCTTTCCTGCATATTCATTAAAATTCTCATAGACATATGCATACCCGGCACTTTTTTTCAAAGTTATATACAATGCTTCGTTAACATGGGCACGCACCGCCATAACCTGTATAAAATACATTACTGCCATAACAGCATATATAAACAAAGGTATGACAAGTGCTGCCTCTATTGTTGCTGATGCCCTAAGAATCCCTGATTTGATATATGCCTCTTTATTGTGATAATTCATATTGTTTTTACGTACTGCTTCAACTTTTGGCGCAGAGAATGTATTATGTCTATATAATTTTGGCGTTATAAACATCATACTTATAAATATATAAGAATAAGTCTTATCTTTCTCCTTTCCGTATCTGATTATTTTTTTATTCTTTATCTAAACACTTTATTTCATGTCCACTCAAAGAGGCATAATTCCTACAATATATAATGCGTAACAAAAAAACGTGGCAAAGCAAAAACACAGGATTTAAGCATAATCTCCACAATATATATTGCATGACCAGATTCAGAAAAATTCAAAGATATTCATACTCATGGCATGTTTTATACATATGTTATACATATGAGTAATCAAGTTTCTGCCTGTAGGTCTGCGAATTTTTTATATATATAAATACCGCTTCACCATCTGCCCCATATATATAATCTTTCATCCTGAACTCTGTATGTCCAAGTGCAATCATAACAAGTTCCATAGCCGACATGATACCTGCATTTTTATACACTCTGTCCTGCATAAGCAGGAGAATACGCATATAATCTTTGTAATCCAGACTGTTATATTTATCTTTGCTATCTACTCCATATTCATGTTCTCCTGTTTTTTCTGAAATCTCCGAATTACTAACATAAGCTTTGCTGCCAATATTGTTAAGATTAAATATCTCTTCCCGACTTACATTTCCACTGTCAAGACTCATAACTCCTGATATATCTGTTATCCAGCTTTCTGCATTTTTAACAGCTGCAACACCTTCACCTTTGTACAGTTTCTTAAGCTCTACAACTGACTCTGCATAAGCCCATACTGACATAACCAGGTATTGTACCGCCTTAACAACTGCCATATTCCCCGTATATCCAGCAAGCTGCACCGCCAGCGTAAAACATTCATTCTTTTTATGACCATCTGTTATAAGATATGTAAGATTAACTCCTTCTCTTATTAGTGATAACTTCGTCAGCACCTCATTAAGATTATCCCTGTCCGATGATTCTCTACACAGAATATACTCAATCTCATAATCAAGCATCCTGTCTTCCGGCATGGTTTTATCATTTTTATATCTGTCTTTTTCATGTCCGTTTTTTTCAATATAATCAATATAACATACATATCTTGATACTATATATTCATTGACAAGTGCAGATCGTATACTCATATTAGATATACCATCTCCTCCAGCACTCCCTGATACAGTTTTATCTGCAATATCTGTATAATTTATAGCTTTATCTGATATATCACCATCAATTACAAGCCCTGCTATTCCTTCTTTTAACAACTTGTATATCTTCCTTAATCCACCTGTTTTACTATTAACATTATCATAAGAATCGTCTGGATGATTCCTGCTATAACTTTCTACCAGATTACTCATATAAAAATCATCACACTCTGATATAATATCTTCATATTTCTTTTTAATCTCTTCTATATATTCATATTGCTCATTATTATCATCAGTATATGATTCATCATTATAGCTGTAATCCTCATCATAATCGGATTCATCGGTCCATATTATATTTTCACTAATATCCATTATGCTGCTCATATCGTTTAATATAACGTTAATTATTGAATTGTCATTATCAAGAGCTGCATTTATATCTTCTACAGATATATCAGCTGCATCATCATAGCCCGTATACATAGTCTCTATATCTGTATGCAGCTCCTGATATAAATCTTCACCTATGTCCTGTCTATAACTATCAAGTTTTTCATAACAACCATCCAGGCTTTGTTTTAATTCATCTTTATAAGCTTCATATGATGCCTGACAAGCATTTATCTCATCTGTTATTTCATTTATCTCTTCCACTATATATTCAAGTTTTCCTTCAGCTTCTGATAATGTTTCCACATTTCTTTTTACTTCGTATTTATCATAGCCATCGTATTTATTATATTGACTATATAACTCATGAACATTTTTCTTATAAGAATCCAGGCTTTCTGATATCTTATCTTCTTTATTACTCATATCCTGGCATGCAGATATCAGCCTGTTTCTTATGTTCCAGCTTTCATATGCATTATCCTGTACCCGACATATTGATTCAGTGATTTTATTTACATGTTCTGACTGCCTTATGTTATCATTTACGGCGTTATAATCCCTTACGACATCCGCATATCCTCCATTTTGCATATATTTTACTATCTGTTCCTCAACTCCATATCCTCCATTGTCAGTCATATATTTATAACTGGTATATTCTGCCTCTGTAAGACCGATATCTTTTGAATATGTGTTGATATTAGCACCAATATACTGATATATTTTATCATTCATTATGTCTGATTTTTTCAATGCGAATACATCAAATGCTGATAACAGATCATTACTATACGCTGTAAATACGGATTCATCTGACAAACTGCATGCCTGCTTTATAATAGTGTTATACCCTGACATTAACGCTGCATTCACACATGTTGTAACAAATGAAATCACTATCATAAACACCATTGCTGCCATAACCGTAATCTGTGCATCAAGTGATATGCACTTACTGTGTATTATATCTGCTTTTTTGATACATTTCGTTCCGTACAGCTTTATATCTGCCTTTTTGTCATATACCATTCTGCCACACTTTATATCTTGTTTGCCTGGCTTGACATCTTGGATAACAATTTATTAACCAGCGCTGTTATCTGACTCTTGAATATAATGACAAGCCCTATAAGCACTACAATTATGAGTACGATTTCAACAACACCCATACCATCTTCTTCGTTCCAGAATTGCATTACACTTTCTTTTGCTCTTCTGCATAATCCTGCTATACTATTTTTCCTGCTTTCTGTTTTTTCTTTTTTTACTGTTTTTAATATATCTTTTCTCATATTAATCTCCATTTCCGCGCACGTTTTTTGCGCATAACCAGTTTGTGTCAGGTGCGCACAGACACCTGTTTATCCACTATGTATTATCCACTATGTAAGATAAAAGTTCATCACTGCAGGAACCATAACTATAACCATAACAACAAGAAGCATCATAATCATAGGTATCAGAAGCCTTGTTGTAGCCTCCTCGCCCTTCTGTTTTGCAAGATTCTTCCTTTGTTCAAATGCATCATAAGATTCCTGATAAAGTAATTCCCTTAACCTGTTTGTTCCTCTTTTAAGATTGGTCTGCAATAATGAAGCAAGCTTTAAATATTCTCTTGTGTTACATCTGTGTCCGAATTCTTCATAAGCTTCATATTCTGATATTCCTGCCCTTATATTGCAGTCTGTTATATACATTTCCTCATATACCGTTTTTACTACACCACCAGCCTCTCTTTTCTTAATATAATCATCCACCATCTTTCCCCACGCTTTTCTTATGGTCATACCTGCACCTAAGAGCAGAGTAAGCTTGGCTATAAGCTCTGAATAATCATATTGAAGTTCTTTTATGCGCTGCTTCTGCTGTTTTACATCCTGCATTTTTCTTTTATATATTACAAGTGCAATAATTGCAGCAATTAACACCACATATATAAACCATTCATTTTTTTCTTTTGCATATCTGTAATGCACATTTCTCCCACCAATATTTCCTGGAAGAGCTGCTTTCTCATCATCTGTATTTTTATTAACTGTATTATCAACAACCTTCTGTATTACTCCCGGCATGGATTTCGCATTCTCCTGCTGCATACTTTCAGACATTGCTGATATTGATCTTACAATAAGCTCTATCACTCCCTGTCTGTCATATTCTTCGTACCGCATAATATAAGTTATTGATACAGACCTGGCTTCATCATTTTCAAACATTTCATTATGCACAGTGCCATCATAATCAATCACAGAATAATCTGATGAATATATACTTACACTGATAAGTCCATCAGACAATGTATCAGGCATAAACAGATTGCCTGTGATATAATCAGCAGATATATTATCTTTTAACATCTTATTTAATAATTCATCATAAGCATTATCAAAACACATCTGCGTTTCTTCCTCTGACATTTTCCTTGGTTCAATATATGTATTGACTGTAGTCTGCTTATTTCCATGCTCATCATATACATCTACAACAACACTGCTTGCTTCCTCGCCAGGTTCTGGTCTTTTTATATAACTTATATCTGAATCATCATTTTCTTTCACAGATATTATTCCTGCTGCAATAAGAACAACAACCGCTGCTACTGCCAATATATGTTTTATACTTATCTCTTTTTTCAATAACGGCATCACATAACCCTTTTACCTCTTATTTAATTCAAATCACACTTTGATATCCACTATTTTCACTGCCATATAAACTGCTGCAACATATACCATAAGACATAATGTCATTACTATTATCCCAGCTGCATTGCCATATAACATATTCACAAAACCATTGGATGTTATTCTAAGATACATAATAATTCCAAGTGGAATACACACCATAACCTTCTGCTCCATTTTTCTACCACTTATAATAGTGTCTATCTCCATCTGTACCTCTGATTTTTCGTGTATTATTCTTGCTGTCTGCTTGATAATAGCTGGAATATCTCCACCACTTCTTTTGGCATATCTGAATATCTCGGCAAAATAACTTATATCATCTATATTCATTTTATCTGCATAGTCATCCATAATATCTTCCAGGTTTTCATTTCTTTTAATCCTGTTTACAATCATTCTGAATTCTGAAACTATAGATGAATCCTTTCCATATAATAACTGCAATTCCGAGACTGCCTCTGCAAATGCATTTTCAATTGAGTAACCCGTATTCAACGCAAAAGAAACCGCCTGCATTCCATCACTGAACTCCGTCGTTTTACGGCTTTTTCTTTTTTCTTTATCTTCTTTTTTTCTTAATATTACATATATTGGAATAACCGGACATAAGAATATACAAAATATTAGATTGTTATAGAACAAATATGCAGCCGCTGTGACTATCAATATCCCCTGGACATAATACAGCACCTCACATTTTCTTTCTGGAATCAATTCCGATATAGGAAAGCAGCTTATTCTGATTTTTGAGTTCATACTCTGTTTTCCTGAGCCTTCCAATAATCTTTCCATTCTCATCCGTGCCTTCTTCCACAAAACTGAACAATGGAATAAGTTCAAATCCACTCTCGCCATACTCACACACCTCTGATATTTCAACAACTTTTCTTGTTTTATCTCTCATTCTCTTAAGATGCACTATTATATCTATAGCTGATGATATCTGCCTGTCTATTGCTTCCGTTGGCATGTTCATTCCCATAAGCACCATTGTCCTAAGCCTGACAAGCATATCCTTTGGGCTATTTGCATGACCTGTTGAAAGGCTCCCATCATGACCTGTTCCCATAGCCTGAAGCATATCTAATGCCTCTTCACCTCTTACCTCACCTACAATAATACGGTCAGGTCTCATTCTGAGGCTTGATTTAATAAGATCTCTTATCGTAACCTCATTATCACCTTCCATATTAGCTCTTCTGACCTCAAGTCTTACCAGATTCTCTACACCTGATATCTGAAGCTCAGCTGAATCTTCAATTGTAAGAATTCTCTCGTCTTTGGGAATATAATTAGATAAGGCATTAAGAAATGTTGTTTTTCCACTTCCTGTACCTCCAGATACGAATATGTTATATTTTGCTTTAACAAGCAGCTTAAGATAATCTGCCGCCTCATCAGTTATCGAGCCTATCTGTATCATCCTGCTGATATCCATAGGCGTATTATAGAATTTTCTGATAGTTATTATTGGTCCATCTATCGATATCGGTGGAAGAACCATATTAACTCTTGAACCATCCGGCAGTCTTGTATCAACTATGGGTGAGGATTCATTGACAATCTTATTAGACATCGCTGCTATTCTCTGTGCTATATCAGCAAGCTTGTCTTCGCTTTCAAACTGTCTGCCCCACTTTGTTATTTGTCCGTTTTTTTCAATAAATATATTATCATAGCCATTCACCATTATCTCAGTTATCTCTTCATCTTCGATAAGCTCCTGCAATATATCGAGTTTTTTAATAGAATTATACAGACGCATCCTTAGCATATCTCTTTGCCCAAGTGATAATCTTTTATCTGCCGCCGCCTCGTATACGCACTCGTCTATAACCTCATACAGACATTCGTCTGATACATCAAGACTAACATCAAGTCTTTCATATATTTTCTTTTTTAATATTATAAATAATTCATCCATCAGCTATCAATAACCATTCTGTCCACCATATGCCCTTACCCCATACTAATTATGAAAAGATAAGTCAACAGGCTATAAATAATTAATAAGTTCACTTACATATCCATAGGCCTCTGTATACATTATTCTCTGAAGAAAATTGATATCTATATCTTCTTTGGTTTTAAGATTAATCCGCATAATATTATCGGAAACCGGCTCCATATCATTCTCTATAAGATATCTTTTCAGATTGTTAAATCGACAACCCTCTATGTATTCGCCACTATCTGCCACATAAGTCACTTCACATTTTTCCATAAGCTGCCATGGTCTTGTAAGTCCCTCAGATATGTTAATCACAACATACTCATACTGTTCATTATCTGCAATCGCATCTATACACTGTCCAAGCAGATTATCACCAGCATATGATATATCATCAGCGCACACCACGGCGGGAATATAGTCAAACATATCAGTAACACATATACACTGTCTTATATTGTCTGTATACTGCATTCCAGACTGTTTAAACATATACAGGGCATCTGACAGATTTCTTGAACCATCACTTCCCATTATATTCTCTATTCCTGAGAATTCATCAAGATTAACAAATAATGTTTTTCCTTTCCTTGAAAATGCTGCGGATATAACAAGTGCAAGCATTACCCTTAATGATGAGTTAAAGCCATATACACCTATACATTTAGAATCACTTTTTCTATTTTTATAAGCCTGCTTTATTACCGGACTTTTCTTTGATATCATACCTAAAAGCTGATATGCCGGCTGATACTTACACACTCCTGTATGTCCTTTTCTTTTCTGGGCATTTATCTTTTCAGCCTCATTCTCTTCTTCACACAATACAATAACATTATTATCGCTTTTCTTCTGAATCTCGTAAGTATAGCATTCTTCATTGACCATAAGAACATCTGTGTCATTATCTACTATATACTTATTAAATTCCTCTTTTCTTGTGAATATTCTTGCTTTATATGGAATATCTTTGTCATCATTAATTATTCCCATAAGCCTTTTTGCATAGCGTTCATCTGAATCATATATAACGCATACATTTCCGTTGCCCACCTGCGGCCACACCCCCTTTTTTTTACTGCATCAGCTTACTATTCCTGTCAGCTTTAGACACACCACAATACATACACCCTGCATAATCGCATATGAAAAATGAAATTTATGCATACTTCTTCCCGTGACAAGAACAGTTTCTTTTTTCCTTAAGATTTCTATTATGCCGGTAAATACCCCGGCAGCTAATGACACACCTATAAGATACACAACATCCTTACTTCCTATTAACATTCCTGCAACCCCGAAAAGTTTCACATCACCTGCCCCTATTGCTTTAACCATGTATAACACATATCCAATAACAAACGCTAACACCATACCTGACATATACATTAAGCCAGTTTCCTTATAACCTCTGTAACCTCCATACATAATATCCGCATTATTTTTATTCACCACATACAACATACACATTTCCGCAGCACACATTACACATGCCACAAGCAATCCAGATACTATTATCCTGTTGGATATCTTATATCTTTTATAATCATCAACCAATGCCACAAGCACAAGTATCAATAAAATAACATATCTTACAACAATCATATTTTCCACTCTGTTTCTCCTGTAATTATCCCAGATACATTAACCCCATATGAACATTTCTATATAAATCTTACTTTATAACTCCTGCTTTTAAGTGTTATCTGCATATTTATCTGCTATTCTTATAATCTTTGCACATTCCTTTAATCAGATAATCCTTTAAATGAATACTCTTTTAACCAAATATTATTTTTTCAAATATTCTCTTTAATGTATAGAATTGCCAGTTTCTGACTATACTTTATAAAAACAAGGAAATGGGGTAACAGACATGAAACTATTCTGCAGGAAAAAAGAACCTGTTACATATGATGAAAAATATCTTGTTGAGGAAATAAATCTGACGAAAGCTGCACTTAGTGCTGCATATGCCAACTTCGATAACGCTACTGACCCGGACCTTATAGACTGTTATATATATCAGTTAAACTCCGAACAGAAACGTTATAAATACCTTCTTCAGAAGGCTAAAGAATCTGAAATATATTCATATATTCCAAATATCTGATGTATATTATAAATATGGTGTATCTTATATATACTATATGGCAACTATATTGTCAATAACTTTTTTAAGTTTTCAATCTATTTTTTTATATTTTTTATTACTGTTTAATGGCTGTTTGAGAAATGCTGCATATTTTAAAGCTCTGTTGTATCTGTCATATAATAAACACATTTGACTTTTATATATCTAACGTATACACTTAATTCATTGCTGATCTATATGTAATGAATATATGTGATGCAAGCATGTGACACAAGTAACTAAGGGCTGATAGCTCATCTATAACACTGCTTATATAGACTGCAATATCATAATATTACGTTCGGAGGGATATATATGAATAACGACATCGATGATATCTCATTAAACGATCCATTTGATGATGATATTATTCTTAATAGCAAAAAAGCTAAAAGCAAAAAACAAAAGAAAAAAAACAAGAATAAAAAGCCAATGTCACCACTTACCATTGTTCTTTTGATAACATCAATCATATCAATAGCTGCCAATGTTTTTCTTCTTGTTACTGACCACACACGTACACAGCATACGGTTGCACAGCTTGAAACCAAGGACATAGATGCTGCCAGATCCTCAGAAAAAGAAGATATCCTTGGCACCATACGTGGACAGTTTGAGAATGGTTCATCAACGCTTTCTGTTCTTAAACAGCTCTATCCTGACAACATTGTATATGTAAACAAAAAAGGCAATTACGTATTCGCAGATATCAACCCTGCTCTTGCCAAAACAGACTACAACACATCAGGATTCAAACGTGAAACAACTGGTTTTATGTCTTATTCTGATGATAAGTCAACTAAAACCTATACAGGAATCGATCTTTCGAAATATAATTCAGATGTAGATTTCGCTCAGGCAAAGTCAGCCGGCATAGATTATGCCATGATAAGATGTGGCTACAGGGCTTATGGTTCAGGACTTCTTGTTAAGGACACTTCATTTGAAAAATATATAACAGGTGCACTTACGAATAACATTGATGTTGGTGTATATTTTTATACACAGGCCTTAAACAAAGATGAAGCTGTAGAAGAAGCTAATTATGTTCTTAATCTGATAAAACCTTATAATGTTACATATCCTGTTGCCATCGATATAGAAGCTATCGAAAATGATTCTTTCCGACAGGAAAAGCTCAGTGCCAGTGAACTTACTGATGTCGTTATAGCCTTCTGCGATACTATAAAGGCAGCTGGTTACACTCCGCTCATATACAGCAATCTGTTATATTTTATGGACAATGTAGAACTTAGCCGCCTTGAGGCTTATGATAAGTGGTTTGCCGGCTATCAGACATCTGCACCTTATTATCCATACAAATATACTATGTGGCAGTACACAAGCACTGGTTCTGTTCCTGGTGTATCTGGCAATGTAGATGTTAATATATGCTTTAAAAATTATAAAAATTAGACAACTGTTACATACAACGCGCAAGAACTATACTTGCAAGCACTCCGGTTGCTGTTGCAATCAGTGCTCCTGCAAGAGTCCAGCGCGTTTTTTTAATCTTTGCCGCCATGAAATACACGGACATTGTATAAAATACAGTCTCAGTGCATCCCATAAGTATAGACGTAACCAGCCCAATATAGGAATCTGTTCCAAACTGCCGGAATATATCAAGACTTAGACCTGTAGCCGCCGATGAACTGAACAACCTGACTATAATAAGTGGAATAAGGTCTGCCGGAATACCAGCTGTTTCTGTCACATTTCCTATTAATGCCGCTATATAATCAAGGAAACCTGAAGACCTTAATACACCGACAGACACCATAAGACCTACAAGTGTCGGCGCTATCTGCACAACTGTTTTCATACCATCAGAAGCACCCTTTACAAAATTATCATAATTATCACTTTTTTTGTATATGCCATATCCAACGATTATAAGTATCACAACTGGCATAATATATGCCGATATTCTGGTTATCATCCCAATCCCCCATTTTTATTACAGGCTTTCACATACATTTCATAATATTCTGGCTTCACTGCTTCTCTTTTCTTATCATTATCCTGCAGAAGATGACCGCAACAAGCGTACTACACGTTGTCGCAATAATAGATGGAAACAGTATGGAAGTTGGAGATGTGCTTCCATACTGGCTTCTGTATGCAATTATATTAACTGGAATTAACTGGATAGAAGATATATTAATCACAAGAAATGTACACATATCACAGCTTGCTATCGTGCTCTGTTTATTTATCCTGGAAAGTTCCTGCATGGCGCGGATTCCAGCCGGAGTTGCCGCCCATCCCAGCCCAAGGAAATTAGATATCATATTAGTTGTTATATAAGAAAATGCCCTTGAATCACTTGTGACACCAGGAAACAGCCATCCTATAACAGGCGCAACACCCCGCTTGCACTTATCTATAAGTCCTGACTTTTCTGCTATCTCCATAAGACCACACCAGAATGCCATAACCCCAAGCATCGTTATACATAATTCAACTGCATCTTTTGCACCATCAAGTGCCCCGCTCGTAACACTGTCAATATTACCCGTAACTGCTGCATATACAACACCTGTAAGAACCATAAATCCCCACAAATAATTAAGCATAGAACCACCCGTACTTTCTTTTGGATAATTCTATGCTTATAATTTTATAGATATTCTTATATTTTCTTATTCTCTCTTATAATTCGTAACCATTGCATACATTCTGCCACATCTTCGTTATTTAAATATGCATTTTAATCTTTATTCCACAGGCAAATTGTATATATTGAAGCCCGAACCAGATATCAGCCTGGTTTCTGCCGTAAATGAATAACTAACGGCACAATTCATCCCTGAACTTAAGTATCATTTCTCTTGTGAGGCTGATTCCATCATCTTCAAGCGAAAGCTCATCTGCCTTCACCCACGTTCCAAGCGAAAGTTCATCCTCCTGAAGCGTTATCTTGTCATCACCATCCAGCTCACAGTAAAATCCGGAAAGTATGGAACCTGACAGCCCCCATGGCTGGCTCTTATAGTATCGGATATTCTTAACCTTAAGTCCGACCTCTTCCATGACTTCCCGCTCGACTGTCTGTTCAAGTGTCTCACCGGCTTCGTTAAAACCGGCTATCAGTGCATAATTTCTGTATGTCCTACCTGCGTATTTTGTAAGAAGAATCCTGTCATGGTCTGTTACCGCCACTATAACTGCCGGACATATCTTAGGAAATATCATATTACCACATGATGGACACTTTAACATGCGTTCTTTACTATCGTGAATAGTCAGCCTGCCACACCTTCCACAGAAGCGGTTATCTCTGTACCAGCCATATATATGAAATGCCGTTATTGCCGCAAATGCTGTTGCCTTTGGTTTAGCCTTTCTAAAAGAATCAACTCCGACAAAATCAAATCCATCAATAACAGCTTCATATTCTTTATGTATGTCTGAATCAGCCATCTCACCAATATACTGACCTTTTAACAACTCACCACTTTTTCTTGCAAGAAAATATCTTGTATCATCTACTGACAATAGATAAACAAATGTATAATTATCCACATTATCATCATTATCTGCATTGTTTATCCCCGATACAAACTCCTTATACTGTGGATATACAAGTGTACTATCTTCCTTATACTTTGCAAGAAGTGATGAACCCTTAAAGAAAAATATGATATCATTATCAGCAGGACTACACTCTACATACTGGTTATCTAATCTGCTTGGAAATATATCCTGTATCATTTAGAAATACACCATCTCTTCCACTGGTGGCTCGGCTGGTTCTACCTTTTCCACATAAAGAACAGGTCCCTTTTTCTTATATGCCATCTGAAACTCTACCTTAACAGTTGCCGTAACAGTTATCCACTGTCTGTTTTCTAAAGATGCGATATCATTATAAAAGCTGATATAACCTATGAACTGTGTATCTTCTGCACAACATGTCATAACCTTACGTCCAGGCACGAAATTCTTGTCTTTAAAATACTTATTCTTAAGTACCTGTCCCTTAAATCTTACTTTCTTACCAACATATACATCAGGTCTTTCTGATACATCCATATACCATATACCATAATCGGCATCATCTATCTCAATAACATCTGCATTGACATCATAAGGAAGCTGCTCTGCTATAGACATCATCTCCCCCTTATCATCCTCAAATACTATCTGAAGTGTGTTGTTAAGTGCTCTCATGCTTCTTCTGTAGCTTCCAAGATCCATACCTGACTTACATCTGTTAAATATAACCATATCCGCATACTTAACTGTCTCTGCTATAATGGACTTCATATTATTCCACTGCAGATTAAAAGCTGTTGCATCTATAAGCGTAATAGACTGGTATATCTCCCATCCTCTTGGCTTGGCTGTTGCCATAATAAGAGATGGATCCCACATGCCATTATACTCTACTATAACTATCCATGGATCATACTTCTTATCCAGCTCATTAAGCTTTTCTTCTGTGAGTTCTTCCTTTTCAAGCACAACCATATCTACACCATTGTCCTTTAAAAGCTTCTCACTATATTCTTCTTCACCTTCTTCGCATACAATAAGCAGCTTATTCTTGGCATCTGCAAACTGTCCCATAGCTATTGTATCCTGTATAAATCTGGTCTTACCACTATCAAGCTGACCATTTATTAAAAATATCGGAATCTGATAATCCTCTTCCTGTGCCATATTGTACCTCATTTCTGCGCACATCTTTTATAACAATTTTGTGTCAGGTGCGCTCATACACAAATCCTAAAAATGCAGTCCATGTCATTATGTGCAAAACATGGACTGCACCCTAATATCTATATTCTGTGACTTAACTTAATTTCTTCTATAATTTAACTAACATTTACATGTCCGTTTTATTCAATAAACTCTTAATTATGCATTGAATAATTCTTTAAGAGCATCTTCTTTAAGCTTTGCACCTATAACACAGATTCTACCTGTGATTTCTGGTTCACCATCACGTATTTCATACTCTTCTGGTACAAGGTCGAAGAACATCCACTTTCCGTCTGGTGTTGGGAGCATACCCTTTGCTCTTAATATATCACCATAATCATCTGTTTCTGAAAGCTTTCTAAGTATTTCTGAAAGTGTTTCCTTGTCATACTTATTAGGAGTCTCTACACCCCAGCTTGTAAACACTTCATCTGCATGATGATGTCCATGGTGATGATCATGTCC
>DJDY01000001.1 GCA_002435585.1 Lachnospira sp. UBA5912 | reverse complement strand
GATGTTGTCACTGCTCCTACCTTTGCAAGGGCTTTTGCAAGATCCTGAGGCACACCTAACAGATATGTCTTATAGAAATATCCGACTATAGGATCTGCCACAACATTAAACAGCATGCCGCATACGCTAGATACTACTGTTGCAATTGTCACATATTTTATTGAATGTTCCTTAGAAAGCTTAAAAAGCTTATGTGCAACAAAACCAACTATAAGTCCGATACATAATTTTAAGAAAAATGTCTTAGGAGCACTAGTTACATATGCTGTTGTAAGGTCACTTATTGTCATACCAACAGCTCCCGCAAGTCCGCCCCACGCACCACCTATAAGAAGTGCTGCAAGTACACAGAATACGTTTCCGAAATGAAACATTGTTCTTTCTGTTCCTACTGGAATATCTATTTTAATAAATGTTGCACCAACATAACATAATGCTGCACATAAAGCTGCCTGCGCTATAACCTTGGCATCTACTGGTTTCTTTTCGCTTTTTGAAAAAATATTATATAAACCAGATATAAACACAACTGCACCTACAATAGCTGTCAATAAAGAAAACGCATACGCCTTATTTCCCTTTACAACATATGTGTTAACACATAACACAATACCAGCAATAAGTATTACTAATCCTATCACTGCCTGAATAATACTACATTTTTTTTCTTTCATACTCTTTTATATCTTTTACATTTATTATGATTTATCACATATTCATAATCATATAATGTCTGAATATAAAACATAATAGCATTTTAAGATGCCATAGCTATGTATAAATGTAAGAGATACTTACCTCCTTTGCATGTCCTTGTTGCCGCATAAGACTTATATATATGTTATACACATATGTCCTATAGCAAAAAAGGATAATGCAAAACAGACATTATTAAAAGTACCAATCTGATATTTTTTTATAATGTCAGATTGGTACTTTTTATTTTAGTTATTCAATTCCTTAATCCGTCT
Organism: Lachnospira sp. UBA5912; assembly: GCA_002435585.1. Lineage (GTDB taxonomy): Bacteria > Bacillota > Clostridia > Lachnospirales > Lachnospiraceae > Lachnospira. The sequence continues at coordinate 5,377 of DJDY01000001.1, read as the reverse complement.
ACACTCAATTATGCAGGCCATGATTCCAAACATTATTAACCTCCAGCTGCTAACTGTTCATAATCATCATCTGCATTCTGTTTTCAACATTTGCATAGCTTGTATCTGGATCAAGGTCAAGTGGAAGAATAGTTACATCCGGATAGTCTTCCTTGATTCTTTTTATAACACCTCTTCCACATATATGATTAGGCAGACATCCAAATGGCTGAAGTATTATAAATGACTTGACACCTTCTTTAGCATAGTGAACTATTTCTGCTGCCATAAGCCAACCCTCGCCACAGCTTAGTGTTTCAGGTATGATATTTCTTACACCTTCATACATATCTCTTGGTCGTAATGCTTTTTTATATAATGGATGTAAAACAGCTGTCTTTTCCAGGCTCTTCTGTACATGATCAAACAACCAGTCTACCGCAAAAGGATATGGGAATATATTGGCATTATAATCTTTAATCTCAACCATAGATGCAAGAAAATCCTTTCTTAACTGGTCTGTGATTCTTGGGAATATGGTTTCCATACCATTAGCTTCCATATATCTTTCTATATTAAAATTAGAACCCGAATGATATGTAACAAGCAATTCTCCCGTTATGAATACCTTTGGCTTTAAGATGCTTCTGTCATATGGAATAGCAGCCATATCCTTCATACACTGCTCAAACACCTTTCTTGTATTACCGACACCATGTCTTATTCCATCCGCCAGCATTTCCACACAATGATTATATACCTTATCAGTCTCGCCCTTATTAATCTCATAAGGCCTTGTTTTCCTGCATACATCCGTAATCATATCAAGCATCATAAATGACCATACCGCCTCAAGGACTGCACTTACACCTAACAGGAATACTCCTGGATGATTTCTTTTGGTATCGTTAACATCTGTTGTAAGTATCGGTACATCACTGAATCCTGCCGCATCAAGCCCTTTTCTTAAAAGCCCTGCATAATGTGACATACGGCAGTCACACTGGAACTTGACCATACCAACTGCCACCTCATCATGATTATAGTTTCCTCTCTTAAGCTCTCCTATAAGTTCTCCTATAACCATCTGTGCAGGGAAACATATATCATTATGTACATATTTCTTACCAAGCTTTATCTCTTCTGTCGAACCTATAGGTATTCTTTTAACCTTAAAGTTCTCTTTTTCCAATATTCCTTCAAGTATCTTTGACACTTCCACAGATATATTAGGTATAAGTATAGTTCTGATTTTCTTATCCTTTTTATAAAACTTGGCCGGACTAGGTTCAGGAAGTGGGTTGTATTCATGTCTTTTTATAAACTGTTTATCTGTAATGCTTCTTCGTATTTCAACAGAACGTATAAATGACTGTATACGTATTCCAAGTGCACCCGTTGCATCACTCTCATCCACTTTAAGGATAAGTGGTGGCTTATGTCCACTCTCATTCATTATTCTTATAATTTCATCAGATAGAATAGCATCATGTCCACATCCAAAGCTTACTATCTGTACATACTCAAGCTCTGGTGTCTGTGCAGCAACCATTGCAGCTGAGAGCATACGGGTATGAAAGTTATTAGTGATTTCTGCACGTGTATTAGACAATACCTGCTCATTGAGTTTACTAAGACCATCTACAGGAACAACAGATATTCCCTTTTTAACAAGCATATGTGATATGTTTTTGCTTACAAAAGGATCTGTATGATATGGTCTTCCTGCAAGAACAACCACAAACTTTTTATGTTTTCCTGCATCCTCAATCGCATCATCTGTCATTTTCACAAGTGTTTTTTTGAATCTGTCTCTTGCTGCTTTAGCCTGTTTGTAAGCCTCTTGTGCTTCATTTTTAGTAACACCAAGTTCATCTGTTGCATACTTAAGTATCTGCTGTGTCCTGTCTTTTATTGAAAACCAATGAAATACAGGCGTATCAAACTTAACTTTATATCTTTCCTCTGGATTCTGTGAATTCCTTACAACCATAGGATATCCCATAACTACTGAACATACATATGGACTTAACTTATCAGTTCCCTCTGGTGGCATATGCATGACATATGGCATAAATACCATATCAACTTTCTGTTTAACCAGGTCTTCTATATGTCCATGAACAAGCTTTGCAGGAAAACATATAGTGTCCGATGCAACATATTTAAGACCATTCTCATACATTTTTCTATTGCTCTTATGAGATATTTTTACATTATATCCAAGTGCTTTGAAGAAAGTTGTCCAGAAAGGCATGCTATCCCAGAATTCAAGCACTCTTGGAATACCTACTGTTATACCTTTTTCATCTGAAACTCTCGTATAATCATAATTCTCAAACAACATCCTCTCACGTGATGCAAACACATCAACCGGTTTGTACACATTTGTGGCATCATTTTCATCGGTTGCTGCTATTTCAGAAAAGTCCTTATTCTTATGTCTTACATTATCTGTAATCAGGCCATTCTCACATCTGTTACCTGTTACCCATGTGCCTCCATCAGGAAAATGCATGATATTACGCATACAATGATTACCACAGTGTTCACATCTTACACCTGATTCTGTTGTATATTCAAACTGTCTTACTGCCTCAAAACCTATAAACGATGTCTTTATACCATCAGCATAACCATGCTCTTTGATATATTGTTTAGCGGCCAGTGCAGCACCGACTGCCCCCATTTCACCCGGGAATGGAGCCAGCGTTACATTCATTCCAAGGTATTCCTCTATAGCACGAAGAACCGCCCTGTTTCTGAAAGTTCCTCCCTGTACTACCACTCTGTTGCCAAGTTCTGCCGTATTGGCTATCCTTACAACCTTTGTAAACACATTTTCTATGATTGAGCGGCACAAGCCTGCCATAATATCGTCTGGCTGTTTGCCGTCCCTTTGTTCATTAATAATTGTACTATTCATAAACACGGTACATCTGCTTCCAAGATGTGCCGGATTCTTAGAGGAAAATGCTTTTTTTGCTATATCTGAAACATCTATTCCCAGATTGACAGCAAAATTCTCAAGGAATGAACCACATCCTGAAGAACAGGCTTCATTTAACATAATGTTGGTTATAACACCATCATTAAGCCATATTGCCTTCATATCCTGTCCGCCTATATCCAATATAAATGTTGTGTCTGGATAATACTTCTGACATCCTATAGTATGTGCAACCGTTTCTACAGTATGATAGTCCGCTCTTAGCGCCTTTGCAAGAAGGTGTTCTCCATATCCGGTAGTTCCCAATCCAAGACATTTAAGCTGTATACCCTTTTTCTTATATTTGTCATATATCTTTATAATTCCCTGCTTAACGACCTTTAGAGGGTCTCCATGATTGTTTGCATAGAATCTGTCTATAACCTGTTCATCCTCATCCATCAGTACGAATTTGGATGTTGTACTTCCTGAATCTATACCAAGATATACGTTAAGTTCTCCATTTTTAATCTCGGATGCATCCGGTTCTGATACATCATACAATTCTTTGTCATGTCTTTTATTGAATTCATCAAGTTCTTCCTGAGTTTTGAAAAAAGGAATACTTTCCTTCTTATCCTCAACATAATCTTCCGAATTATAGTTTTCTAGTCTTTTAAGCAGTTCATCAAAAGTAACATATTCTGCCTTATCTGCAAATATATTATCAATAGCTACTGCTGTTCCATAAGCAACTATGGTTTCTGCATGCTCTGGTACAACTATGTCACCATCTTTAAGTCCTAGTCTTTCGGCAAACACTTTAATAAGTGTTGGATTAAATGTAAGTGGTCCTCCCTCAAATATTATAGGTGGTTTTAATTCCAGCCCCTGTGAAAGACCTCCTATCGTCTGTTTTGCTATTGCATGAAATGTCGATAATGCTATATCATTCCTGTCTGCCCCCTGTATAAGAAGAGGCTGTATATCTGTCTTTGCAAACACACCACATCTTCCTGATATGTCATATACAGTTTTTCCCTTTGAAGCCATGCTTTCAAACTTATCTGTCGGAATACCAAGAAGTGAAGCTATTTCATCTATAAATGCACCTGTACCGCCTGCACAGCTTCCATTCATTCTCATATCTGACGTCTGAAGTCTGTCAGTATTCTTATCATAATAAAAGAATATAACTTTAGCATCCTGTCCACCCAATTCTATAGCAGTTCTTACATCCGGATACAATCTCTGAACTGCTGCTGCATTGGCAACAACTTCCTGTATATAATGTATGCCCAGCGCCCTGCTTACTGGTTTGCCTCCGGAACCACACACTGCTGCCTTAAAGCTTACATCTTTGCCAAAATATTCTCCTGCCTCTTCTAAAAGTTTTCTTGCCGTTTCTACCTGTCTGGCATTGTGCCTTACATATCTTGTATATTCCGCCTTATTGGTATTAATATCTGTAACAACTATCTTAACAGTTGTTGAACCTACATCTATTCCTACTCTCATATCCCTGGAATGATTCTGTATATTGTCTGTCATAACTTATGCCTAACCTTTTTCTTTTATCTTTTCTGAAATATATAATTCCTCAAACATATAGTAATAAGCTTCTATCAGATAAACACTACATTTGATTAAGAAATGGCAGTATATCCTCTACATTTTCAAGAATATAATCTGCCCCTGCATCTTCCAGCTCATCTTTTTCTGCAAATCCATATCTTAAACCAATAGATTCAATACCAGCGCTTTTTGCACCAAGCACATCATCTTTTCTATCGCCAATCATAATAGAATCTGCTTTAACTGATGCTATATCTGATTCATCTATGCCATACATATTCATAATCTGCTTTAGCACTTCTTCTATAACCTCATCTTTATGTCTTCTCATGCCACCCTCAAGTTCACTTCCAACTGCAACGTCAAAATACTGCTCTATATTAAAATGCTTAAGTATGGTTGGAACATATATCTCTGGTTTACATGTAGCCAGTGCTACTATGTATCCCTCTTTCTTAAGACCCGAAAGAAAATCTGCTATTCCATCAAATAACCTGTTCTCATTTATTCCCTTTGCAGCATACCTTTCTCTATAATACGAAACCGCCTTTAACGAATCTTCATCATTTAATCCATGAAACTTAGAAAAGCTTTCATTAAGTGGTGGACCTATATATCTTTTTAATACTGCCATATCATTTTCTGTTATACCCATTTTGTCAAGTGCATACTGCACACTTTTTGTTATTCCTTCACTTGAATCTGTTAAAGTTCCATCAAGGTCAAGTAATATGTATTTTTTTCTCATATAATCATTATTCCTTCCAAATACCATAATATAACTGCATTCAAAGCAGAAAAAATTAAAATAGTAAGAAATAGGTGTCAAAACCCTGAATATAATAAGAATTCTGACACCCTGATGTTAAGTATTATACTATTTAATTATAATTT